>DATHMF010000108.1 GCA_035487355.1 Terriglobales bacterium
CATTCTTCGTACTCGCCGCGATCGTCATGCTCGCGGATTTTTTGCTCGGGGCGGCCCTTGGAGGCTATGACCATTTCTTTGTTCATCCCCACCAGCACTTCGTGGCTCTTCACCGCGGCGCGCGCTTTGGGTGGAAGGGTATCCACGTAGGCCTGGGTTGCGGAAAGAGAGTTGAAATCAAAGACCGGAGCCAGCATCAGCTTGATCTGCTCGGGCGGAATATCGGGAACGAAGCGGTCGAACATCAGGGCGACAAAAGAGCCATGCGCGTTTTCTGAATTGTCAGGAGAAATGGGAACCGTGGTACCGCTGGAGCCGACGCCGGCCTCGATGTGCTGATACCACTTTTTTTTCTTCTTGGGGCCGCCGTTGATTTCAAAGATGATGCTGTTCTCTTTGATGATTACGTCCGTAATCTTGGCGCGATCGCCGGGCTTGGCGGCGGGGCCGGCCTGCGCCAGCATGAAGTTCAACTGTTCGTCCGTGGGGGTAACTACTCCGTTTTTGATCGTCAACCCTTTACCACCCATGGGAAAGGGTTTGCGCACAAACACTAATTCAGCGTTCAATCCCCGGATAACGTCGAACCTTGTCGGCGTGGACATGGGATGGTTCTGATCGGCCGCAGATTGGCCGGATTGCTTTGCGCTGGGATCGGAACACACAGCATTCGCCGACAAGAGGAGGAGCGTGCTGAGCGTAAGGAAAAACTTATGTGAAGCCATAAAAGCCTGCCTTCAGCGGACGCGCAAAATCAGTGCGGAACGGGGAGCGTTCTGAGAGCGATTATAACGCCAACTGGGGGAAAGCACTCAGCAATCAGCGTTTGAGTGTTAACCGCAGAGGACGCGGAGTAACGCAGAGGATGGAAGCGTTTCTTTTAGCGCTGTAAAATTCGGTGCCTTACTCCAGGTTCAGAATGCGCTTAAACGATCCACGGTCGTTCATGATCTTTTCCTGCAGCAGCGTGATGGCGTAAATCAACTGCTCGGGGCGCGGAGGGCATCCGGGGACGTAGATATCCACCGGTATGACCTGGTTCACGCCTTGAACCAGCGCGTAGTTATTGAAGACGCCGCCGCTGGTGGCGCAGGCTCCCATGGAGATGACCCATTTGGGCTCAGGCATCTGCTCCCAGAGCAGGCGGATGACGGGCGCCATCTTTTGCGAGACGCGTCCAGCGATGATCATGAGATCGGCCTGGCGCGGCGATGGGCGAAATACCTCAGCGCCGAAGCGGGCAATATCGAAGCGCGATGCGCCCATGGCCATCATCTCGATAGCGCAGCAAGCCAGACCAAAGGTCATGGGCCAAATGGAACTCTTGCGGCACCAGTTCACCGCCCAATCCAGGGTGGTTAAAACGATGCCCTCGGATTGCTGCTCGCCAAAGGCAACTTCACGACCCCAGGCCGCATTCTGCTCGCTGCTTACCGTACTCTCAAAACGCTCGTCGCCGCTCATGGCTATATTGTATTCCGAGAGGCGGGAAAGATTCCAGTTGGGACGTGCGGCCCTGCAATCCGCGTTTGCTGATAATCTGAATTCTGGGAGATCGCAACCCGTTGCCACCGATTATCAATGCACAGGGAATTTCGAAGGCCTTCGGGGCCGCACCGCTCTTTCAGAACGTCTCCTTTACCATTTCTGAAGGAGATCGCATTGGGCTCATCGGTCCAAACGGCTCAGGCAAATCCACGCTCCTGCGGATGCTGGCCGGCAGCGTAGATTCCGACAGCGGCACAATAGCGCTGCGAAAACGCACCCGGCTCAGCTACGTGGAGCAGGAGTCGAAATTCAACTCCGGAGATACCGTGCGCTCCGTGGTCGAGAAAGCATTGCAACACGCCTCCGTCGCCGAGTCTGAGCACGGCACCCGCTTTGCCGAGACACTGGGCCGGGCTAGGTTTGAAGATTTCGAGGCCGAAGCAACCGCGCTCTCCGGAGGCTGGCAGAAGCGGCTTGCCATTGTCGAGGCGTTGGTCCAGGCACCCGATATCCTGCTGCTCGATGAACCCACCAATCATCTCGACCTCGCAGGAATCGAGTGGCTCGAAGAGTTGCTCGAACAAGCCTCGTTCGCCAGCGTGATCGTGAGTCATGACCGTTATTTTCTCGAGAATATTGCCACAGCCATGGTTGAACTGAACCGCGCTTATCCGGATGGATTGCTGCGTGTGCAGGGCAGCTACAGCACGTTTCTGGAGAAGAAAGAAGAGTTTCTGCATGCGCAGGCGCAGCGCCAGGAAGCGTTGGAAAACCTGGTCCATACGGAAATCGAGTGGCTCCGCCGCGGACCGAAGGCGCGCACAACAAAATCCAAAGCACGAATCGGCAAGGCGAACCAACTTATAGGAGAGCTTGCTGACCTGAATGCCAGAACCCGAACGGCGACCGCACAAATTGACTTTTCAGCGAGTGACCGCAAGACCAAACGGCTGATCGAACTGGAAAATGTTGCTTACGACATCGGAGATCGTACGCTCTTCAGCGGACTCAACTTCATCGTCTCCGCCGGGATGCGGGTCGGCTTGGTAGGTCCGAATGGCAGCGGCAAAACCACATTGTTGCGCCTGCTGCGTGGAGAGCTCGCTGCCACCAGCGGCCAGATTCGCAGGGCCGAGTGGTTGCGCATTGTCTATTTCGATCAGAGCCGCGAGCTTGATCCTGATGTCACCCTGCGCCGCGCTCTGGCGCCGGACAGCGACTCGGTTGTTTATCAGGATAGAGTCATTCACGTGGCATCATGGGCGGCGAGGTTTCTGTTCACCGGCGAGCAGCTCAATCAACCCGTGGGGCGGCTTTCCGGTGGCGAACGGGCACGCGTATTGATCGCGCAGCTCATGCTGCAGCCGGCTGATGTTCTCTTGCTCGACGAGCCCACCAACGACCTTGATATCCCGACACTCGAAATATTGGAGGAAAGCCTGCTCGAGTTTCGCGGCTCGCTCGTCCTGGTGACGCATGACCGCTACATGCTCGATCGCGTATCCACCATCGTGCTGGGGTTGGATGGAGACGGCGCCGCCGAGAGTTTTGCCGACTACTCACAGTGGGAGGCCTGGCAGGCAGATCGCAAACAGCCAACGAAGACAGCGGCACGGCTGGCTCTAGCTGATGCCGAGACGTCTCTCGCAAAAGAAAAACCCAAGAAGCTTTCCTACCGCGACGCCCGCGAATATGCCGGCATTGAACAGCGCATCGCTGAGGCCGAACAGGCTCTGCAGGCCAAGCGCGCTCAACTCGAAGACCCGGCGATAGCTACTGACGGACCTCGTCTTCTGACCGCACATAGTGAAATGGAAGCGGCGCAGCAGCATTTGGATTCACTTTATGCGCGCTGGGCGGAGTTGGAAGAGAAGAACGGGTGAGGAGTGAGCACCTGCAAAGTCAACGATCATCCCCTTGATCCAAGATAAGCAACGCTAAAAGCAGGCGACTTGGGCCTACAATAGGTATCTCGTTAAGAGAACCATTATGGGCCTGGTTGCTTGTATAAAATGCCCGGTTTGCGGCAAACATAGTTTGCTGAAACGCGGGCGGACCGAGATGGAGACCGGAGACCGCTGGATCTTGAAGTGCCCAAATCCAGATTGCGCGCAGCAGTCTTCTTTCAAGGACAGCCAGATTGAGAGACTGGAATTACCGGTCACCGGCTACGAGGATGGCTACTTCTAACGGTAACTGCTCGGACTTGAATAAAAAATCGGCTACACACGCAAAAATAACGACCGCGCCACAATTCTTAAAACGATCTAAGGTATATTGAAAAGCCTGTTTCTAATAACCTCAATGGAGATGCAATGAAACGTTTCCTCAAGTGGCTCAGTATCGCGGTTGTGGTGTTTCTGATTGGCGCCCAGTTTTTTCCCGTGGATAGGACCAATCCCCCGGTAGATTCCTCGAAGACCATCTTCGCAGCCGGAATCGTGCCCCCCAACGTGCAGCCTATTGTGCAGCGCTCGTGCGCGGACTGCCACTCTGACGAAACCCATTGGCCGTGGTATAGCCACGTAGCTCCGGCTTCCTGGCTGGTTGCAAGTGATGTACATGGCGCCCGCGGTAAAATGGACCTCTCACAGTGGGCCGCTTACACGGACAGGCAAAAGCAGGACAGGCTTGATGGGATTTGCGAGATGGTGAGCAGCGGCGATATGCCTCCATCCCAGTACACTCTGATTCACCGCAACGCCGTGCTCACACAGGCAGATCGCGATACTCTTTGCCAGTGGGTTAAGAACCCTCCACCACCGTCGGGAACGGCACCCACCCCGGCAACGAAGTAGTTATGAGCAGGTGAAACAATGGCTGTGAGGCTTGCCCTTCTCCCAACCATTGTTTCACATGCTCAGCAATTCACTTATTGCACTGTGCTTATTGCCCGACCGCCTTTTCAGCATGGCCAATCCATTTCTGAATTTTGCCAGCTTTCTTTTCGTGCCTTCCTTCGGCTTCTAGCTCCGGGTTCTTCATAACTTTTCCGAACTTCTCCTTGATTTTTCCCTGTACTTCGTGGAACTTGCCTTCTGTCTTATCTTTGGTGCTTGATTTCATCATGTTCTCCTGTGTTCACTGTCAGGTTGAATCCAGGAACAACTTTCATCGGTTGCTCTTTAGAGACACCCCAGATTCGCTCACTTGCTGCAGCCGTGCTGTACTGAATCGCTCACCGGAAGACCGAAGGGTTGACCCAAGGGTGGGAATTTTCAGTGCCTGAAGAGTGGTGGTGCCTTCCCATGACGGACGAAGGTCAAAAATGATCAGCAACCACGTGGTCGCGGATACTATACTTTATTGATTCGAGCTTCAAGGAAGAATCCATGTCGATATATCCCCTAAGACGAATTCGCAGGTTCAAGAATTTTATTGCACTTTTTTTGTTTCTTCCCGGTTTAAGTGCAGCGATCTCAGCGGCAGAACTTAAACATGAGACGGCAGCCGCTTACGATCGCTACGTTGCGGCCACGGAAGCGAGATTTGCCAATGAGCTGCGCCCGGATGGGCCCTTCCTTTACATTGATGCCTTGCCTCCAGAGGCCAGCAAGAGTTCTTACCAGCAGCTCAAGCAGGGCGAAATACTGGTGCAGAAGCTCGAGACGAAGGTCACGGGCTCGAGTTCTGACATTCCACACGGGATTGTTCACCACTGGGTTGGCCTGGTTTTTATTCCCGGGGTTACCTTGGCCAAGACGCTTCCTGTATTGCAGGATTACGACCACCGGGCAGAGTTGTATAAGCCGGATGTGATCGCCTCTCGGCTCCTGGACCACGAAGGCAGCAACTATAAGATCTTCCTCCGCCTGTATCAAAAGAGATTTACAACCGCGGTCTTCAATACGGAATACGATATTCACTGGGGCAAGGTGAATGCGAGCAAGATGTATTCCAACTCCATCAGCACGCGGATTGCCGAGGTCAAAGATGCCGATCAGCCTGGAGGCGCGGAATTGCCTGTGGGCACGGGCCGGGGATATCTCTGGCGCCTGAACACCTATTGGCGATTTGAAGAGAAAGATGGAGGGGTCTACCTGCAGTGCGAAGCCGCCTCCCTCACGCGTGATATCCCCATGGGTCTGGGATGGCTGCTGGGCCCCCTGGTCACTTCGATCCCCAAGCAATCCTTAGATCGAGCGCTCGGCCAAACCCGGACAGTTGTGCTGCAACAGATCAAGAGTGCCCCTGCAACCGTCGGCGCCCTTACCGACGGCGGCAGAAGATAGTACAAGAGCAGGTGAATGCAAATCGTTGGTGAGCAGCCTTAGCTTTTAGCCAAAAACAAAGTTCTACGCGGATGGACTTGGTTTGGGCGGATTGAATTAGGCGGCCCCCCTTGCTTGCTTGGTTGGAAAAACAGTACTCGGTGCTCGGTACTCAGAAAAGCTAGCCTCACCGCAGAGGACGCGGAGGTACACAGAGGCCAAAGCAAGCAATCAGGACCCAGCATTCAGCACTCGGCCAAAACATAAAGTCGGATTTTCAAAGACCTAGAGGGCCTTTATCTTCATTTTCTTCTTCTTCTTCTTCTAACCGCTGGCCCTGCATTCCATTTTGGAAGGCTTTTCAAACCTTGTGAATCTGCCTTCTTTCGTTCTCGCAATTCTCCGGCTCCCTCAATAGGTCGGGCAGGGAGGCGGGTCTTTCGGCAGGTTTCGGGCTATGAATCTGGG
>DATHMF010000109.1 GCA_035487355.1 Terriglobales bacterium
CGCTGAAGTTAACGTAGATCGGATTCAATGACTGAAGGGGGACGATTGCACTACCGGCAGCCAGATATTGCCCGAGATTCGCCTGGCGGATGCCCAGGACCCCCGAGAATGGCGCCCGGATGGTCTTCCGCTCGATGGTCGCACGGATCTCGCCAACATT
The DNA here is from genome assembly GCA_035487355.1 of Terriglobales bacterium. NCBI lineage: Bacteria > Pseudomonadati > Acidobacteriota > Terriglobia > Terriglobales > Terriglobales bacterium. The sequence goes on from DATHMF010000109.1 coordinate 161, forward strand.
TGCTTCGGTCTGCTTCTGGTCTGCCATTGCCTTGTCGTAATCCTGTTTGGAGATAACGCCTTGTCTTTGCAGTTCTTCATAACGGGCGTAGTTGATCTTGGCCAGATCGCGCTGCGCCTCCACGGCTGCTAACTGGGCGCGCTCCTGCCGCGTGTCGAGCTGTACGAGGATCTCTCCCTGTTGCACCGGCCTGCCGGAATCGAAGTTGATTTTGTCGACCGTGCCAGGCAGGTCCGCGCTCACCGTGACTCCATGGATGGCAACCATCGTTCCCACTACGCTCAGCGTTGTCGGCCACGTCTCCTGCCGAGCGACAACGGTCGTGATCGCTGTTGGAGGTGGCTGGAATGAGTTAGCCTTCACCGCCGCTTGAATTTGTCGTGTCTTAAAATAGCCGAGAGCAGCGATAACCACCACTGCCACACCCAACGTCAGAAAGATCCGTTTCGCCATAATCTCCTCTTACTTCTATATGTAAAACAATTATTGAAATACCGGCAAGTAGCAGCCTCGTCCCAATCACGATCCCCGAAGGACATCTTGTGCAGAACGCGCGACGGTCGCAGCAAATTCGGCGATCGTCGCTGGCGCTCCAGAACCGGTCGTGACGTGATTCCTGTCGGCCGGTACCAAGCGCTTTGTTAAACTCCTGCGGCACATGCCTTTACAGAGTTAAATCATCTGATTTCCTGAACCGGCAGAAGGATGCAAAATCTGTTTGAGCTGGGAGGTGGTACCGTTCTCCGCTGTCATGAATTGTCATATCTAACATTACGATCTCCTGGACGCATTCCTGAACGACCCACCTTTGAGGGCTGGATCCGACCAGATAAACGTCCGCTCTACTTGTACGACGGATGAGAAACAGAAATATCGACAAATTTAGAAGTTTTATTTTAATTTTAATTTTAGGGAGGCTGGAAACATGAGGGAATACGCAGGAGTCCTTAAAGTATTGTTAATCGTAAATGTTGTCTCTAGGGCCGCAAATATCGGGCTTTCGGATTCGCCGGGGAGACATCAATGCCTCAAGCGCCGGAGCCGCATGAAGCCGTAGGTCAATGGCTTTAGAGTTTGCGGAAAAACTCTCTATAAGCGTGAAGACGTGTCCGGGCACGGCATACCGAGTCGAGGAACAGACAGAATGGTGGGCTTCTGAGTCTGTTCCGCCAGAAGCAAATGGAACGAAGAGGGGCGAGGAATGCGCCCCTCTTCGTTTTTTGCCCTAGAAGTACAGCTTTGCGCCGACCTGAATGACGCGCGTCTGAAAGATCCCATTGACTCCATTGCCGATCTTGCCGAAATTTGGAGTACCGACCTTAAGATTGGGCGATGCTCCGACCACGCTTTGGTTGGCCGAGGCGGAGATGAAGGTGGGATTGAAATGATTAAAGAGGTTGAAGATATCTCCGCGAACCTCGAAGCGCCGCGACTCTTGAAAACGGAACTGCTTGTTCACCGAGAAGTCGACGTTTTCCGAACCAGGCATGCGAATTGCGTCTGTGCGCGGCGAAGTTCCAAAGCGGCCGTTCGCTGGCGCGGCAAATGCACTGGTATTAAACCAGTGCTGGAAGGTCCGCCCGCTCGACAAATTGCCGTTCTGGCCGGGAAGAAGGTCCGCTCGTGAACTGAGCCCGGTTCCCGTGGTGTCCTGTCCAAAATCGATCATGGTTGGGAAACCACTCTGCAACGATACGATGGTGCCGAGTTGCCATCCTCCTAACAAAGAGCCTGTGATTCCCGAAGTGTGCCTGAAGAAAGGCAAATCGTAGATGACGGTCTCAACAAAACGGTGGGTCTGGTCGAAACCAGATACGGACCGATCTGCCCGCAAATTGAAATTGTCTTGCGGAGCGCCAATAAAGAAGCCACCACCAACGGCACCCCCGATGTCGCTAGGACCGGAGATCGTCTTGGAGTACGTGTATGCAGTCAGGAACAACAACCCGTGAGACGTGCGTCTTTCCAGCTTCACCTGCAGAGCGTGATAGATCGAGTTGCCGATGGACATCTCACCCTGCACCGGCCGCAAGAAACTCTGGTTTGGACGGCGAGTATTTACCGGAGCAGGGGGCGGCACACTCTTCGGATTTACCAGTTGGATCGGCCGATTGATATCGGGCAGGGTTACGTCAAGCCGCGTTCCCTTCGATCCTACATAGCCGACATCCACCAGAATGTTGCCGGGAATCTTATGCTGCAGGTCCAGGTTCCACTGCTGGACGTAACTGGACTTCAAATGCGGGTCAACGCTTGGCGCGAAGGGAAAGGGACCCAGGGTACTGGCAACCTGGTCAAAACGATCGCTGAAGAGAACTTTACCCGTTGGTGTAGGGCTTCCGGTGATGTTGACCCCTGTCGCCTGAAAGCCTTCTACCATGCTGAAGAAGATATTAGAGATATCGGGAGTGTAGTAGATTCCGTAGCCAGCACGTATTACAAAGTCTTTCCCCAAAAAGCCGCCAGGTTGCCAGGCGACGCCAATTCGTGGGCCAAAGTTTTTTCGATCAGGCGCGATCAAAGCGCGGCCAAACGGTGAGGGCAATGAATTTGCCGTCCCATGGGGAGTAAACGCCACCGCTGTCGGCGATAGCGACAAACCGGTCTGCTGAACGTTCACATACCGGTCGTGGGCTTCAGTGTAAGGCTGGAAATAATCATAGCGCAGGCCGAGGTTCACCGTGAGTTGTGGTAAAACCTTCCACTGATCGTTCACGAAATAAGCCTGCCAGTAGTCGCTCAGATCGGTGGAGGTGTGCACCGGGTTAAGGATGGCCTGTCGCACATAGCCCAGCATGAAATCAGCCAACGCTGATCCGGTATAGCTTCCATCGAACCTGAACTGTCCTCGTGGCGTCCTGGCTTGCTCAAAAGTGACGTTCCGGCGATCAATCTCGGCGCCAAACTTCAGAAGGTGGGCGCCGCGTTGCCAGGAGAATGTGTCGCCGAATTGATAAATTGTATTGGACCTGTCCCGCGGCCCGATCTGCCGCTGCAGGTTGTAGGTATCCCATGTACCGGCTGAGCCACCACCACTAATAGTGATGTCGGGAGGGCCAAAGTTAGCCGGAAGTGCTGAAACACCTGCCAACCCCATCTTGTTGGCCACGTCGAAATTGGGATCATTGGTGGTGGCGAAGATTTCGTGCTCGGCAAACCGGTTCCAGCCAAAGCGTGCCTCGTTGATCAAGGCTGGCGCGAAAGTATGCACGTAGCTGAAGGCGACATTCTGGTCTCGTCCCAGATTGTTCCGCGTGTCGTGTCCCCAAACGGGCAAGCTGGCCTCAAAGGTGTCATTGAAAAGATATCTACCGTAGACAATATCTTTAGGGGAAAAAGCGCGGTCAATTCGTGCATCGTAGTTGTTCTGATAGGGACTGGATTTTCCCCGCGGTGTATTGTAATCGCTGACAAGAACTCCGTTGGTGACCACGGACGCATTCGGGAGTGGTTCAAAAGCCAGGAACGCGAGCGCCTGAGGGCTCAGCGGGCACGTGATCTTGTTGGCCGTAATGCAGCCGTTGAGCTTATCCTTCAAAACCACCGGGTTACCCTGCGAATCCGTAAAGCCGGTAAAATCGCCGGCTCGTTGCGCAACAGTGGGAACAAGTTTTGTCTCGGGCACCGATCCCTGAACTAGCCGTCCTGATTCCCAGTTGAAGAAAAAGAAGGTCTTACCTCGGCCGTCATACAGCTTGGGCAGATACACGGGACCACCCACGTTGATTCCAAATTGATTGCGGTTCAGCCGCGGCGGCTTGCTGTCAACGTGCGCGAGCGCATCGTAGGTTTGGCTGAATGCATCGTTGCGATTGAACTCCCAAAGTGTGCCGTGGAAGTGTTCACCACCACTCTTGGTAACGATGCTAACCTGGCCGCCCGGAGCGCCCCCGGATTCGGCGGAGTAGGTGCTGGTTTCGACTTTGAACTCCGCCAGGGAATCGATCGAAGGCGAAAAAGGATAGGTCATGGCGTCGTAGTCCATTAGTTCCACGCCATCAATGTAAAAACGGTTCGCCGTGTCCCTTGAGCCATTCGCCGACATGCCGATGGCGCCACCAGGATCATTCTGTCCCAAAGACCCTCGTCCTCTACGTACCGTGATCGATCCCGGCGTACCCGCCTGCACGCCCGGAGTGAGCTGCGCCAACTGCACAAAGTTACGTCCATTCAAGGGCAACTCGAGAACTTTGGCAGAGTCAATCACCGTGCCCATGGTTGAGGATTCGGTGTTCAACAACGGGGCGCCGGATTCTACCGTAATGGTCTGTGCAACCGACCCAGGGGAGAGAGTAAAGTTGATCGCCACCACATCCTGTACATGCAAAACCACATCGGGCTTGATGCTTGTACTGAAGCCTTGCTTCGAGACCTCGATGTGATAGTTCCCCGGTTTTAGATTTACCAGAAGGTAGATCCCTTCACCATTGGTCGTACCAGGATATCGGACGTTCGTCTCGGTGCTGATGGCTACGACCTGGGCTCCGGTGACGACTGCACCTGAGTTGTCAACAACGTGGCCAGTAAGGGTTGCGCTTGTAGTTTGCCCCCAGGCAATAGTGCACGCACTGAGGATCAATACACTTAGGACTAATAGAAGTATTCGACGTCGCATTGAGCTCTCCTTGTGAATTAGGGAAAATCGACAACCTACCCAGGCGTACGCTCAAAACGTGTCATTTTAAAATCGCTGCGGCGTACACCTTGCAAGACAACCTAAATGCCTTATACCTCCAGGTAAAACATCATACCTCTAGGTGAAAAGGCGACCCATGGTATCGCCAACATCCAGTGGTGTCAAGGAGAGGGCCGGCGGTTTCACCCACAACCTCAAAGTTGTCAGCTCGCGAGGATTGGCACGTTGCATAACGATAAATTGGTGGAGGCGGCGGGAGTTGAACTTGAGGGCACTTAGCAGGCGTGAATGAATCGGGAGTCTGCTGCCGAAATCCTGAGCGAAGTCGAAAGACCCCACGGTCCGCAAGCGGGACGGATTGCTGAGATGTGAAATATGGTGGAGGCGGCGGGAGTTGAACTTGTTGCGATGTTTCTCCTTCCTCAAGTGTATCTCAAGAGTTCAGTCTCACTGAATTCCGAGTCCTGAAAAGGTCGCTGCAGCGCCTCACGCTACGAGAGGCGGCGGTAAGCGTTCGATCAGCAGAACCGGACGCTTACCGCTGCGTTCCACTCTAATCCATTGAAAACATATCTATTCTATGTACCCCATTTGCAAAAATCTGCAAATGAGTCCAAGACTCTCAGTCGAAAGAAAACCAATTGAAGTTCCCAACCGACCCGGAAGAGCCAGGACCATCCATGATCAGTTGCAGCACCTGGACACCGCCAGGTAAATGCACATCAGGTACATCGATAGTCTGCCAGTTCTGAAATCCTCCGGTTGTGGGCAGTGCGATTGGGCCGCTGATATCGCGGCCGTTCAAAGCGAAGTGGAAAGTTCCGCCTGAAGGCTGTGAAGCTACGCGAACGTGCAGCGTATACGTGCCAGGAGCAGCAACATTGACCGTATAGTTCAGCCATTCACTGGTGGAAGTGAACCCAACGTCGAAGCCGCCGTCGACATCGCTGGTTGTCTCGATGCCGATTCTCTCCGCAGGACGATACTTTCCGCCCTGATTGGTCGTTGCTTCGTTGTAGTACGCGACATTTTGCCCCCCAATATCAAAGTTCTCCGCCTCGATCTTGCCGGGAATGGCTGCGGGGGGGCCAAGGAACGGCGTGGATGCGCCAGCAATCACCGGCTCCACGTCGATCCAGTTGAAGTTTCCCATGCCGCCGCGATTTGCTTTGCTATCGAACACAATCATGAGAATATGTTCTCCAGCGCTGAGACGCACAACCGGCGAAGTAATAGTGACCCATTTTTGAAATCCGCCAGTGTTGGGAACATGCATTACTCCAGTTGCACGGACACGAACTGCATCATCTCGTCTATGACCCTCGTCGTCGCGATCACGGTCCTCGTCATCCCGATCACCGCGATCTACGTCAAAATCATTTTCCGCGTCGTTGTCCACTTCTACATGGAACAGTCCGCCGGAGCCTTGCGAGGCCACTCGAGCGGCTACCGTGTAGAGTCCTGAGGTGGCAACGTTGACGGAGTAGCGCATCCAGCCGCCAGGCTGGGTGAATCCAACGTCAAAACCTCCTCCGGTATCGGACGAATTTTCTATATCTACGGCTTCAATCGGGCGATAGGTCCCGCCCTCAATGTCATTAAAAAAATCAATGTCATGATAAGCGATCCCTTCACCACCGATATCGAAGTTCTCTGCCTCCACGCGGCCTGGGATTGGCCAGAATGTGCTACCGAACGGGGATTCTTGCGGACCTACTTTTAATTGCACGACCGCGGAACGAAACACTGCATGATGACTTGCTGTAATCGTAATGGGATAGGTCCCTGGAAACGTGCTTTGGGATGTCCGGATTCTTAAAACAGGTTCGCTTCCATCTTCGTCATCATCTTCAAAACGAGCGGAGGCGCCATTCGGCAAGCCGCTCGCCGAGAGATGGACGTCATGACGGAAATGGTGAAAGCGATTCACGGTCAATTGGAAATTTGTCGCCTTACCGGCGGGGATTGTCCGCGTGGGCGGATTTGCGGCGACTGCGAAATCTGGACCGGTGGCGGCTTCCCACTTAAAGGTGGCGACCGAACCATCGGACAACGTGTATGTAAAAACCTTTCCGCGCCAGTTCACACTGAATGTGGTATCAGCGTGGCTGGAGTTATACGCCACGAGCACAATCGAACCATCGGGATTCTGGTACGCAACGTTTTCAATTGGTCCCACGATATTCGAATCGATTCGATGTGCGCCGGGGACAACAAATTTGGACGACTGCCCCAGCGCATAGTATTCGACTTCATACCGTACCGTAGCCGGCGTCGTTGACCAGTCAACGGTCGCTACACCCCGGCACGTGTGGCAACCATTACCGTTGGTAGGTCCGTCGTTCTGGTCCAGAACCATGTTCCACAGAATTACGCTTCGGGAGCCTTCCCGTACGGCCCCGATCAACAGGTTGTGCATATTGAAACCGAGGTTGTCATGAAAATTTGGAGCGGTGGTGATGCCGGTGCATTCCGTAAACCAGATGCCCTTGTCCGGAAAAAGCTCCTGAATCGCCCCCTGCGCAACATCTCTGTCTCCCGCATAGCAGTGGAAGGAAATGCCGGCGAGATAGCGTGAGGCATCAGGATCATTCAGTAGAGTTTCCGCATACGACTGAATGTCCCAATTGTGTTCCCAACCGAGAATCTGCGGTTTTAGCTCTTCCTCTTCTCTTCTGCCATCTCGATGCCGATGTTCCCAATCTCTTTCTCCGAGTTCATCCAGAGCAGGCCCCAGATGCTTCCCGATAAATTCTGCTTCCTGCGCAGCCGTAAGAAACTCTGTGGGATAACCGGTTCCGGCAAAAAAAGGTTCATTCTGAGCCGCCACAAAATGGGTCGGGATACCGTTCTCGCGATATGCTTCGATGAACTTGACGAAATATTGCGCCAGCGAATCATAGTACTTGGGATTAAATCCGCCGCTGCGCATCGAGCCATTTGTCTTCATCCATGCCGGAGGACTCCACGGTAACGCCATCACGCGCATGCGCGGATTAAACGCCAGGGCCTTCTGCAAAACGGGAATAATGTATGTTTTGTCGTGATCGATAGAAAACTGAAGCAGATCGGGATCGGTCTGGCCAGCCGGCAAATCGTCATAACTGTATTCCGTGAGCGCGAGATCGGTGGCTCCCATTGGTTGCCGCAAAAAATTCAGCCCGGCGCCCGCACTGGTAAACAGGTTTCGCATCAAGGCATCTTGCTGCCCAGCAGTCAGCTTTGTTCCTACCAGCCATGCAGACGAATCGGTAAAGGAGGCGCCGAAGCCATCCATCTTTTGATAACGCAGGCTATCATCCACGTGAATGGAAAGCGGGAGATCGGCCTGCGAGCTGAAAGGGATCGAGGGCTCAGCCTGCAAAAGAGCCGATTGATCTCCATTCGTTCGCACAACACTTACAGTCTGTGCCTGGAGCAAACCGGGCCATAGCATTAGGCTGATCATCATTCCCAGATTGATTCGAAACAGGACCAACTTCATCGAGAACCTCGTTTCCGAGAACCGGAGTACGTTACCGGCCTCTTAAGCGAGCGGCATTCTATACCATTTAGACAATCGTTTGTCTGAATATATTAAAAGACATTAATGTGTCCAAGTTGTTGTGACGATCTCGCAGAGCTTCTATGTTCTACTGGATTTCAACGATTACCATTCGTAAGAATCGACCTGGTGTTAAACATAGTGCAAGTAACTGAAAACAAAACCGCAATTTTGTTTTGGTGGAGGCGGCGGGAGTTGAACCCTTCGCGATGTTGAAAACACACAAGTTATTGATTCTACAAACGGATACAACGGATAAAACGGATACATTTCCAATTATTGCATGCAAAATGCATACAAAAGTCACTTGAGGGTTATGCTAGACATCGATTGCTTCCGTTAAAATCTTTCCAGACCCATGAACGACGCGAATATCTCTCCTGCCGGGCCTGGTCTCCAGTCCGCAGAATTTGAGGCTTTGCTCCAGCGGCTTGATCCCGACAGAGAGCGTGCCGGGGAAAAATACGAAGAGATCCGCCGCAAGCTGGTCAGGTTTTTTCGCTGGAACGATTGCTTTCCTGGTGAAGAGCTCGCCGATTGTGCCTTCGACCGCATGGCGCAAAAACTGGGTAGCGAGCAGGTTCGTGATGTTCCGGCGTTTCTCTGGGGTATTGCTAAAAATATTGTGCGTGAATTTCACAAGCAGCCGCCTGTCTTCAATCTTGAAGAATTACCCCCACGCCAGGAGCCTCGCACTGCTCATGCCGAATTGGGAATTATTGAGCAAAAAACCAGGGAACAGCGCTTACAATGTTTGCGCAAGTGCCTGGAACAGCTTTCTCCCCCAGATCGCGCGTTGTTTCTCGCCTATGAATACTACGCGACCAAGGCCAGCAACACCCGGCAGCTTGCCGAGCGCTTCGGTCTCAGCATTGGTGCCTTGCAGGTAAAGGCACACCGCTTGAAGCACAGAATTGAAAAGTGCACGTTGCAGCGTTTTCTCTCTCCGGCAAATTTTTTCGACGAGGAGGGCGAATCGCAAGCTCTATGACTGATGACGGCAAAAACGAGCAAACCATGAAGCGCTATCTGTTGCGCGAGATGTCGCCGCAGGAGCACTCCGAGTTCGAGGACCGCTATCTTGCCGATCCTGATCTCTTCGAACAGCTCGCCGCCTTCGAGGAGTCTCTCATTCGCTCCTACCTTCGCGGTGAATGCTCCCAGCAGGAAAAAGCCGGACTTGAAAAACGTGTGGCGGCTTCACCCGATTGGCGAGAAAAAGTTGAGTTCGAACGCTCGCTCATGCAGCATCTCGCCTCGCTTCCCGCTCCTGGCCTTTCGCAGGCTTCATCCGATGTTTCGGAAAATGCGTCTGCTCGTTCTTCTCAAGGCAAAATCGCAGTACCTCGGGAAATTCTTCGGCCATGGGGAGGGCCTCTGCTGCCGGCGCTCCGTTTTGCCGCTGTAATTATCGGGCTTGTGCTCATAGCCGGCGGAGCATGGCTGGTTATGACCAATCTTCAACTCCATCAGCAACTCGCCCAGATTGAGGCGCAGAGGGCCGACCTGGAACGTCACCAGCTCGAACTGCAGCAGCAATTGGCTGCTCTCACTCTAAGACTACCGCCGGCCATTCAGCCTTTTGTCCTTACCTCTCATCTCGTTCGGGACCCGGCCCAGCAAAAGCCGCTTAATATTCCTTTGGATGTCTCTTCCATCCCGCTGCAGCTTGTCCTCGATCAGGATGGTTTCCCTAGCTACATAGCGACTCTCGAAACTGCCGGAGGGGCCCGCCTGTGGCAGAAGAGCAATCTCAAAAGCCAGCCCGGCCAGGAGGGTCAACACATTATTGCCATCGAACTTCCCGCGGATGTGTTCTCACGTGGCACCTATATTTTGAAGCTGGCAGGAATATCGCGGAACCATAAGCCCGATGAAGTGGCCGTCTATATATTCCGCGTCGTAAAACACTGAACGGGCAATGAGTATTCTGTAATATCTCTGTTTAAAACCAGTCCGGACTGCTACCTAACAAAATCCAGGGTATTTCCGCGCCGATTCAATGACTCAATGATCCGATGAGTCAACCTGTCCGGCCTGCCCGTGATGACCCGATTTTTTCAATCCGTTACAAGGCGAAAAAAAACTTTTTAAAGAGTGTAAAACCTTACCCGCTCAGGCCACTTAGCAATTGAGAGCTGAAAAACATGACTCGCCAGCTTTCCCATGTTTTGGATAAGGCTACCGGTGAATTGTGTCTCAAAACGCAATGAGGCGTGTCTAAAAACGGAAATGATGTCGAGCGAAACCAACTTGGAAGGAATGGAAGGAATTATGAAGATCCGATTTTTCACAATCATTCTGCTTGTCCTTGCGGCAATCCCTGTATATGCGGGAAGCATTTCCTGCACTGCGGCAACTCCACTCGTGCCCGACGGCCGCCTCCTGGATTTCGATTCAGTACAGGCGAACACTGCCAATTGGTATCAGTTCACGGCAACCGCAGGGCGTTCGTATTCCATCGAGGTACGAGATGACTTAGATCCAAACAGCACTGATTTCACAATAACGTATTACGGTCCGAACGGGTCTTGTCCTTCTCCGCCTGCGATTACGTCCGCGGCTGCCACTGTTACAGATACCCACGGCTATGAACCAGTGCTTCCTGCACTGACGTCTCCAAGCACGGCACGAGCCAGCATTGTCACCACTGCAAGCGGAGGCGGGATGTACTGGATCAAAGTGCAAAACACCAACACCACAACGAGCCATTATGTGAGTGTCAGCGTCACGGAAACCACGCTGTATTCGCCTGCCTGGAACACTTGCGGCGGCCTCATAACTCAATGGATCTTGTCGAATACCACTTCTCAACCCGTCAATTTCACAATTACGCTTACTGCGACATCCGTGTCACCTCCAGTGACCTATACAACTGGACTTCTGACTTTAGGTGCGCCATCAAGTTCCACTTCGGGCCAAACACTTTCTACGGCTGCCGGTTTTACACCTTCCGTACCAACAGGCTCTTCCTGTCAGACGGGATATGTGGTTCTGACCCACAGCGGTCCTCCTGGCGCAATATCGGTCTACGCCGATGAAAACAACTGGCCAACAGGTGTATACGTGGTACCTATGGGGCCCATGCGAGGTAAGTGAATCCAATTCCATGCCGCTTGGGCAAGTTGCAATGGCAAAAATTGCCGCATCAGCGGAAAAAAATTGTCGAGTGAAGAGAGAGGCTTGTGATGAGAGAGCATTGGACAACCCCGCGATTTTTCGCCAAAGCCGTGAACTTTTTATGGATCGGACTTGTATTGTGCTGGCTCGTAGCCGGGGTGTCGGCGCAAACTGCGACCTATCATCTTCATGCCCAGGCCTCAAGCAGTGCCGGTCTACTCCAGTTACAAACAGCCGGTCCAAGCGTAAGCAGCGTTAGTCTTATGTCAGAGCCGATCACGGTCAGCGGTGATTACCCGATCGCTGCTTTTGATACGCAAGCGGCAGTGCCCAATACTCCCGGCTATTTCCCAACCGGTTCGCAAATGACATTCAGCCTATGGATGCAAGCCAGCAATGGCAGCGGTGTGGTCTATCCCGAGGCCAAGTTGTATATCAATAATCCTTTCGGAGTTCTTCTTTGCAACGCCAGAGCTAGCACACAACTTACTACCGTATTAAAGTTATTCAATTTTAGCTGCACGACCGCAGCTAATATCGGGATGCAGGCCACCGACCGCTTGTACTTGTGGGTAGGTGCTGCGCAGACCGGCAGAGGCGTGCCTGCTCTGACAGCGGCTCTCAACATTGAGGGCACGCTGAATGGCAACTACGACTCTCAGATTGTCGTACGGACGCCGCTCCTCCCGAGCATCAATAGTAACGGTCTATCGCCGAACATCGGTACTGTCAATTCTTCTGTGATTATTCAGGGAAGCAATTTTGGAAATGGCGGTCAAGGTTCCGTTACTTTTAATGGCACAACGGCAACCACAACAACTTGGAGCAATAACAGTATTACGGCAACTGTTCCTGCGGGGGCGACTTCCGGCAACGTAGTGGTTACCGTTGCTGGTATAGCCAGCAACGGTGTGAACCTTCCTATCCTTACATCTTTAGCGATCTCTCCTCGGAATCCAGTGGTCCCGAATGGAACACCAAAGCAGTTCACGGTTACAGGTACATACACCGGCGGCAGTACGCAAGATTTGACCAACACCGTCAACTGGACTTCCTCTTCTACGACAGTCGCGACGATCAACAGCTCAGGATTGGCCACGACAATTGCTCAAGGCAGCACGACAATCAGGGCAGCCCTGGGTTCAGTGAGCGATTCCACAGCTCTGACAGTAGGATCGCCAACCTTGGCCTCCGTTGCTGTGACACCTGCAAGCCCGGTCGCAACCAGGGGCGCGACACGGCAGTTCACAGCTACAGGCACATATACGGATGGCAGCACGCAAAATCTTACCAGCACAGTGACGTGGACTTCTTCGGCGCCAGCCATTGCCACCATCAACAGCAGTGGCCTGGCGACCGCGGTGGCGCAGGGAAGCAGCACAATCACCGCAACTTCGGGTTCTCTTAGCAATTCGACACCGCTGACGGTAACAGCTTCGGCTCCAGTTACGATTGCAGTCGCTCCCGGTAACACCACGGTCACTGCTGGAGCGACTCAGCAGTACACTGCGACGGGAACATATCCCGATAACAGTACACAGAATCTGACTTCAACCGCCAGCTGGACATCTTCCGCACCTGCTGTGATCAGCATCAATTCTGCTGGACTGTCGACTGCGCTGTCAGCAGGCTCGGCTATGATCACCGCCTCAGCTGCGGGCGTGAATGGCTCGACGAATGTCACGGTGGGAGCCGGGGCAGTCAATTACATCTATGACGATTTGGGCCGGCTCGTCGGAGTGGTTGCCCAGAACGGCAACGCCGCGACGTATAACTATGATCCGGTTGGCAACATCCTTTCGATCACGCGCCAGGCCCCCAACCAGGTTTCCATCATGCAGTTCTCTCCCACGAGCGGCTTGGCGGGAACAACGGTCACCATCAGTGGCACCGGCTTCATCACGACTCCGGCACAAAATACGGTGAAGTTCAACGGGATCACCGCAACCGTGACCGCAGCGACAGCAAATCAACTTGTGGTTACCGTACCCGGCACCGCGACCACCGGCCCGGTCACCGTGAGCAATGTCTTTGGAACTGCGACTGCGGCCCTTAATTTCTCGGTATCCACCAACGCTCCTTCGATTACCGACTTTTCACCGCATGTCGGTTTGCCGGGAGCGGCCCTTACCATCACGGGGACCAACTTCAATCCCGACGCCAACAAAAATCACATTCGCATCAACATCGCCCAGCAGCAGCCGGTTACCTCTGCTAGTGCTACAAGCCTGGGCGCAACCCTTGCTCAAGGGACCACATCCGGGCACGTCTTCGTTTCCACGCCGCTTGGCAAAACAGTGAGCTCAGCAGACTTCTTTGTTCCTTTCAATAATCACACCGTTGCCAGCGTCGGTTACACAGGCCGTCTTGACTATGTTCATAACAGTCAACTCGTTACCTTCAGCGCTCCCAACCAGATAGGCATCCTGCTCTTCGACGCGCACGGCGGAGACAAGGTCCAGTTGCAGACGAACAATTCAACCATCGCGTCGGCCACCATCTCGGTCTTTGCGCCCAACGGCAGCACGGTCGCCTCCGGGTCATTCTCTACCGGTACGCAAACCTATGATGGCATTGTATTACCCGCAAAAATGGATGGTACCTACACGATTGGTATTGAACCCGGTTCCAATACGGGAAATGCAAATGTCTCCCTCATCAATGAAAGCGATGTGACCGCTACAATTTCCATCGACGGTCCAGCTGTGACCACGACAACCACAATTCCTGGACAGGATGCGCGGCTTTACTTCAACAATATTCAGGCCAGTGAGCGGATTGTGTTGTATGTGAGCAATGTAACGAACCCCAGCGCTACCGTGTACCTCGTCAACCCTGACGGAACACAACATGGCTTCGGTTTGGGAATCAATAATAGCCCGGCAGGTCAAACATTCTTCATGGACACGCAGACCCTTGCCAGCATAGGCACCTATCAGCTCTGGGTTCAGCACACTGCATCAATGGCGTCAACCAGCATTGGCAGTGAAACTCTGCAGCTCGTGAGTGTGCCGCCAGATGTAACAGCAACTCTGAACGTCCCCTCCTCGCCAGGCACCGGCCCCGCAACTACCGTCACGACTCCCGCCGTAGGGCAGAACGCCAACCTGACGTTCGCTTGCGCAGCCGGACAAAAACTGAGTTTCAACGTTAGCAACAGCACCTATAGCAACAGTAATGGCGGCTGCGGGATTACGATATATGAGCCCAATAACAACAGTGAAGCACTGGCATGTCCGGCCACAGGCGCCAGCGGTTTCATTGATACGATTACCATACCAATAACAGGAACCTGCAGCATCTTCATTGATCCTCAGGGGACCAATACCGGCAGTCTCACGGTATCTGCCAACAACGACGCTGATGTAACTGCCTCAATTTCGATCGATGGCCCGCCGGTAACCGTGACTACCACGGTAAACGGACAAGATGCTTATCTCAGCTTCACGACCTCGACCGCGAACCAGCCAGTGGTATTGAATGTAGGCAATGTAACGACTCCTAGTGCCGAAGTGCGACTCGTGAAACCGGATGGGTTGGAACAATGGTTCGTAGACATTAATAACAACCCCGCTGGTCAGAACTTCTTGTTGGATAGGCAGACATTGGCCGCGGTTGGAAACTATAAGTTGTGGATACCGCACTCCGCAAATTTAACCGGGGACATCGGTAGTGAGACTCTGCAGCTATATAGCTCACCGTCCACTACGATCAACGGAGCATCTGTAAATGTCCCGGCTTCAGGATCGCTGGCGGCTGGACAAACCGCCGAGGCCGTCTTCTCCGGGAGTACCGGGCAAAGCGTTACCGTTCATGTTGCCAACAACACGCTCAGTAACGTCCAGGTAGGGCTGTACGATCCCAACAACACTCTGTTGACTTCTACGAGCGGAACAACATCCACCTTCAGCCTTTCCAGCGTCACCCTTGGAGCAACCGGCACCTACGTCATCAAGGTTACTTCACAAGGATCAGCTACGGGCAGCATGACCGTAAACGTCACAAATCCGTGAGAGAAATGAACATGAATAAGCATTCGATTCGCATCGCGTGGTGGGCAATTTCACTGTTGATTCTTGCAGCTTTCCCCGTTTGGGGAAAGAGCGCTCAAGCCGAAACGGACCCAGCTTCGGTTGAGCAAAGTTCTTCTCTCTTGGCTGGCGCTTCTTCGACTCTGCTGCCCAGTGGCCAGCTCTTGCTGCTCGGGGGGCAAGACGCGCGCGGCAAGATTCAGGACCGCGCTGCTCTCAAAGATCCAGCCACGGGCATGATCGCTCCGCTCCCCGTGATGCACTTTGCCCGCTCCTATCACTCTGCCAGCGTGCTCCCTGACGGCACAGTGCTCATCCTGGGCGGCATCGGCGCCGATGGAAAGATTGTCACGCAGGCCGAACAGTTTGATTCCGAGACAAAGACGTTCAGCACGGTCTCGTCCGCGCCAGCGGCTCGCGCCTTCCACACGGCCACGCTGCTGACAGATGGCAGGCTTTTGATCGCAGGTGGAATATCGCTTGGCGGCAAGCTTACGGCGGCGCTGGAGATCTGGGATTCGCGCCACCCCACCACAGCTCCGCAATCGATTGAGCTCAAGACAGGCCGCCGCAATCACACGGCAACCCTGTTGGCCGATGGCCGCGCGCTGCTCTCCGGAGGTAAAGACGAAAAAGGGAATTTGCTCGCGGCCGGTGAAGTTTACGATCCCCAGACGCAGAGCACGAGCGTCGTCGAAAATCCCAGTGAGATGCTGGCTGCTTCTGCCGGTATGACCGAAGTGCGCGCTACTTCGCCCGAAGACCAGGCGGTGAATGTTCCCGTCGATGCTCTGATCTCCATGCGCTTCTCTCGCAGTGTGCAGATGCAGAGCATCAAAGCCGAAACGGTCCTCTTGGAAGGACCAGAAGGGGCCGTGACGGCCCACGTAGTTCCCGCAGAGAGAGGCATGTTGACGTTCATCACGCCGCTTTCACCGCTGCAACCTGGTACCACATATAACGTCACCGTCTCCGGCGCGGTTGATTCCAGCAACGCTGCTGTGGCGCATGACCAGTTCACGTTTACCACTGCGGGTGTCCCGCCACAAGATAGGGCGGATTCCGATGATGAACGCTGGAAGCCAACAGTTGATTGGAAGGTGCACCAATCGAACAAAGACCCGTTGCCGCCGCTCAAAGCCCCCGACGGTGTCACAGCCCTCGCCGGCCGTGTGCTGCGCCTGAATGGCAAGCCGCTCGAGCATGTAACTCTTACCATCGGCAACAAGCATGTAGAAACAGACGAGACCGGGCGCTTCCTGCTGGTTGATGTTCCCGCAGGCCACCAGGTGTTGCAGATCGATGCCACGACTGCCAATCGCCCCGGCAAGACATACGGCTACTACGAGTTCGGCGCCGAGCTGAAAGCCAAAAAGACAAACGTTCTCTCATTCACCATTTGGATGTCGCTGCTTGACATGGCTCATGCCGTCAACATTCCATCACCTACGACGAAAGAAGTTGTGATCAGCAATCCAACAGTGCCCGGGCTCGAATTGCGCCTGCCGCCGGGAACCGTGATCTATGATCGCGATCATAAGGTCGTCCATCAGGTCAGCATTACGCCCATTCCTTTGGATCGTCCTCCGTTCCCGCTGCCCGGTGGAGTTGATGTGCCTATCTACTTCACGATTCAGCCAGGCGGAGCCTACATTCAGGTCAATGGCAGCTCGACCATAAAAGGCGGTAGGCTCTTTTATCCCAACCTTGGTCATCTGACCCCCGGGTCAATCTTCGTCTTCTGGAACTACAACGCCGATCAGGGGGGCTGGTATCAGTATGGCTCAGGTCACGTTGACCCCTCCGGCAACCAGATCGTTCCCGATCCGGGAGTGGTGGTCTACGAGTTTTCTGGCGCGATGGTTGGTGGCCGTCCGGGACCTGCAATTGGAAATCAAAACGACATCAAAGATGGTGAGCCCGTTAACCTTTCCACGGGTTTGTTTACCTATCGAAAGACCGATCTGTCTTTGCCCGATGTGATTCCTCTGAGTCTGACTCGTACCTATCGTCAACTCGATGGGGTCAACCGCTCTATGGGGGTGGGAACGTCAAATCCCTACGAAATCTTCGTGGCTGGCGATGGCCATGTTTTTGGCATCACGCCCTACATCATTCTTTACCTCGAAGACGGTACAAAGGTTTATTTTCGCCAAAACGCATTAAACCCCACTACATATGTGAATTTCAGTTCGCGTACGCAGTGGTATGGCGCCGTAATTACGCTGACAGGAAGCACTGCCATTGGGCCAGGCGGGAAAACGCTGCCCGGCGAGTTGCAGATCCGCACCAGAAACGGCACGTATTATAGCTTTCCTGATTCTTCGAACATCAGCAGTGTCTCTTGCCAGGCCCTGCGCGGAATCACAGACCGTTTCGGGAACCAGGTCCTGATCAATCGCACCCCCAGGACCGGCGATAACGGTGTTCTGTTCTGCGACATGCTTAGTGTGACCTCGCCCAACGGGCGCTCTATTACCTTTCAACATGACACCGATCATCACATCACCAGCGCCACCGATAGCGCCGGCCGCACCGTGCAGTATACCTACGACGTCAGCGGCAGGCTGGTCGGCGTAACCGACGTCAACGGCGGCCTGACCCAGTACACCTACGACGATTCCAACAACATGACGGCCATCGAAGATGCCCGCGGCATCCCCTACCTGGCCAACTCCTATGACAGCAACACAAACATCGTGTATCAACAAACCCTTGCCGATGGAACCAGCACATACAGGTTCCTCTGGAACCAGACCGGCAACGGGCAGACCGTAACCTTCAACGACTCTGGCTGTGGCGGATGCGGAGGCGGGGCCGATGTTCTGGGATTCCGTAATTGCCTCACTTGCTACGACAGCTATACCCCACCAATCCAGGATGTGGAAATCTTTGACCCGAACGGCAATGAGCGCCACATCTACTACGACTCTCAAACCGGCAATACCAAGAAACAGGTCTTTAACGAGAACACCCCACAGCAGCAGACCTACACCTACGCCTACTATGCTGATAACCTGCTCAAGTCTGTAACCGATCCACTCGGGCACGTGACCAATTACAACACCTATGATGGTCTTGGCAATCCTGTTTCAGTGACCACGATGGCCAATACTGCTGCCGCGGCTACCACGCAGATGGTCTATGACGGCAATAGCGACCTGCTCAGTGTTACAGACGCGCTCAATCACACCACAACCTATGGCTACGATCCGCAGGGCGATCTGACCCTCATCGTCGATCCCTTGCTGCATACCACTACGATGACCTATGACAGCGAAGGCCGCATGCTGAGCGTCACCGACCCCATGCAGAGCGAGTCTCTGCAGTTCCTTTATGACGGTCCGGATCTGGTGACGATCTCCGACTCGGAAAGCACGCTGAATCGCTTCTGCGATGCCGCAGGTCGCGTGGTCTCAACCACCGACCCGCTGGGCAAGGTGGTGCAGTACTCCTATAACAACTTCAATCAACTTACGCAGGTCACAGACCCGCTGGGAGGGATTACCTCGTTCACCTATGATCGCAACGGCAACCTGCTGTCGGTGCAAGACGCCCGCCAGCAGGGCAGCAGCCTGCAGACGAGCTTTACCTATGACGTGATGGATCGCGTGGCCACACGCACCGATCCCCACGGCAGGCAACAGTCCTACGGCTACGATAAAAATGGGAACCTGACCAGCTTCACCGACCGCAAGGGCAAAGTGACCAACATCCAGTATGACTGGGCGAACCGTAAAACCTTCGCCGGCTTCGGTGCAACAGGGAATCCGCCAACCTATGAGAGCACGATTAACTACAGCTACGACGCTATAGGCCGTCTGACTCAAATTGTCGACTCCACTTCGGGAACGATCAGCCACAGCTATGACGATATCAATCGCAAAGCGACCGAAACCGTAGGCGCGCGCTCAGTGACGACGGCGATGGATGCGATTGGGCGACTGAACACGCTGTCGGCGACCGGACAACCCGACGTCACATATCACTATGACCCTAATTCAAATCACCTGCTCAGCATTCAAAAAGGCGCCGCTACAGTCGGCTTCGGTTACGACAACGACAACCGCCGCACCTCGATGACTCTGTCCAACGGCGTCCTGGCAACTTATGGATATGATGCGGCCTCGCGTCTGACGTCCATCAATTACCAGTTGAACGCAACCTCTCTCGGCGTATTGAATTACGCCTACGACGCCGTCGGCCGCCGCACGCAGGTAAACGGTAGTCTGGCCCGCACGGGACTGCCTCCAGCGCTCATTGCTGCAACCTACGACGCCAACAACGAAATCGCCAGTTGGAATGGTCAACCGTTTACCTATGACAACGATGGCAATCTGACCTATGACGGCGCCAGCACGTATTCATGGAACGCCAGGAATCAACTGATCGGGATCAGCGGCTCAGTGAATGCCAGCTTTGCTTATGACTCTTTGGGCCGCAGGACTTCCAAGACCATCGCAGCTCAGAATACTGGTTTCACTTATAACGTGGGCGCCATCGCGCAGGAGGTGAATGGAAGCACTGTCATCGCTGATATCTGGAACGGTGGCATGAACTATTTCCAGCGCACAGACGCCAGCGGCAGCTTCGTTCCCATGACCGACGCCTTGGGAAGTGTGCTCGCGCTCGTGGATGCCAGCGGAACACTGGGAGCACAATACACCTACGACCCGTATGGCTCCACGTCAGCTTTTGGAACCAGCGGCACTAGCCCCTTCCAGTACATCGGCCAGGAAAATGATATTTTGACTAGCCTCTACTACTTGCACGCTCGCTATTACAGCCCCGCGTTAGGACGTTTTATCAGTCAAGATCCCATTGGACTTGCCGGAGGCATTAATGTGTATGCTTATGCTAGCGATGATCCGATAGATTTTATCGATCCATTTGGGCTTAAAGCGTGTCTGGACTTCTGGCAAAAAGTCTTTGTAGTCGGACACGGTTTAGGGAACATTGGTGTAGGCCTTGGGAAAATAGTTGTTGCCGGCGAAGTTGCCATGTCTACTGGCCCTCTAACATTCCCCATCACGATGTACCTTGGGATCCAAGGTGGGTTCAACGTCATAGGGGGCATTGGTGAACTCGCTGCGGCCTACGATGGCAGTGCGCGAAATGCGCTCGCGGCAGGTAACCTCGGGAACATGGGTACCATCAGCGGCGTTGTAGGTGCAGCAACGTACGATTGGATGTATGGTGATCAAGGATCAGCATTCGACATGTTTCAAGAGGGATCAAGTCTCGGCCAATGGGAGAATCTTGCATCGGGATTCTTGATAAACCCTCTGATGGGAGCGGAAGAGACGGCCAGCATAGTCAAGGGTGTCTATCCAGCAGCTGGCGAAGGTCTTACTGAGGCTTATGATACTGGGATGAATGTACTCGACAATGCCGATACGTTTGAAGGGGAATACGAAGGTGCAGGTCGCGGTTGCTGCAAATAAGACGAGTGGCCGGACTAAAACATTTGTACTCATGACAATCTATAGGATGCTCTGTCCTAGTTTTTTGCTAGGGCTGGTTTTTTGCTTCGAGCTCTTATACAAGCAGGCTGTAACCATGTCTCAAATCGGTGCTACCATCGTTCAGAACGAGGTCTGCAATGGAATACAACGAAAGACAAAGCAGATGAGATGGTACTGGCCCTGCTGTACCTTACAATGTTCGAAGACAAGCCGGCTTGGGGGCTTGGAAAGGGCACGACTGGGACGCACTGGCCCGGCTGCACGCCAAGGGCTACATCTCCGATCCGAAAGGGCAAAACGAAATCAGTGGTCATGAGCACCGATGGAGCACAGCGTGCGCAAGAGCTCTTCCAATAACATTTTGCCCGCAAAACCTAAAAAGCTGGAGCGATTGAAAGTCAAACCAATCCGCGCAACTCCGCGTTCATCCGCGGCAAAAAACCATCAATTGTAAATCGAAATGACAATGGTCCCATTGTGGTACCAAACTCTTCCTTCCTGAGCAAACCTGGGTTACCATTAACCTTGAAAGCCTGCCCCGGCGTGCCGCCGTAGGGTGTATCCAGCGTTCCCAGGAGCGCGGGGCTCAGGTTAACAGAGCCCATGAAGTTATTTGAAAACTCATCGCAACACGCCGTCCGCGACGCAGGCCGGTCCGCGATCATCCCTTGTTCTAACTCACGCTCGTGTTGACTCGTGTGTTAATGCACTCGCAAGGATGCAAGGTTGACTGACTGGCATCTTTATGGGAACCAAGTCTGCAAGAGATTGAAATGAAATGACTCACAGCAATGACCCAAGCAAGCTTGGGGTCCCCCTCTGGCACCTTTTTTTGTCTACCCGCGAGGTTCTTTAATTTTTAACCAAAAGGTAAACAGCAGGGCGCTTCATTTCACCCAACCAAGCAAGGAGGGTGGCCCTGAAACCGATCCGCGCAAATCTGCGTTCATCTGCGGCAAACTTTTGTCTGGCTAATAAAGGTTAAGAGCTAAGAGCTTCTTTTCCCACGCCCAAGCAAGCAAGGGTACCCCCCACCTTGTTGGTATACTCAAAGACGATCATTTCCGATCTCCTGCAAACAAATGAGCCTCCGGCAAAAAACCTACCTTGTTTTGCTGCTGCTGAGTTGCCTGGCCTCCACCGTACGCGTCCATGCGCAGCTCAAACCAGGGGTAGTTATTGAAGAGGTCGCAAAGTATTCCGAAGGCGAAAAAGCCGAATTGCGCGAAGGAGACATCCTGCTGCGCTGGACTCGTGGTGAAGACAAAGGCGAAATTACCTCTCCTTTTGACCTGTCCTTAATCGAAATTGAGCAGGCGCAGCGAGGAAGAGTTTCTCTGGAAGGTCTCAGGGGCTCGGCAGCCCAAAGTTGGTTCTTGGGGCCTGATGATTGGGGCATCACAGCGCGACCCAACCTCCCGCAGGATCTCGTCTCTATTTATCTCGAAGGTAAAGAGCTGGCCAAAGTCGGCAAACTGAACGAAGCAACCGAACATTGGCGAAAAGCAGGGGTACAAGCGCAAATGCCTTCATCGAATTGGCTGAGTGCATGGTTTTTCTTGCGTTCAGCGGATTTGCTATCGGATGCCCGGCAATGGAAAGAATCAGATGAATCCTTTGAAGTAGCTGTCCGGCAGGCAACAGAAGCTGGGCCAGCAATAGCTGCGCAAGTGCTGTACGCATGGGCCACAACATTCAGGCGACGTAGTGATTGGGCTCATGCGGAGAAGTACTACCAGGAGACGATAGCTCAATGCCGGAAATTAGGCGCTGAAAATTTGATGATGGCATTGAGTTTAAGCAGTCTCGGGGATATGGCCCATGCCCGCGGCGATCAAACCAAGGCAGAGCAGTATCACCTTCAAGCGCTGGCAATCAGGCAAAAACTTGCTCCCGACAGCCTTTCCGTTGCAAGCAGTCTGCATAATTTGAGCGCCGTAGCTGAGGACCATGGAGATCTGGCAAAAGAAGAAGAGTATGTTCGGCGTGCGCTGACGATTCGGGAAAGGCTCGCTCCTGAAAGTCTTCATCTTGCGCAGAGTTTCAATCAGTTTGGCGATTGGTACTGGGTCCGTGGTGACCTGCCCCATGCCGAGGAATATTTTCACCGGGCGTTTGTCATCCGAAAAAAACTGGCTCCTGAGAGTCTCGATTTTGCAATCAGTCTTAACAATCTCGGCATTATTGCCGAAATGCGTTCCGATCTGGATGGCGCTGAACACGATTACAGCCAGGCGCTGGCCATTCAAGAGAAACTGGAACCTGGCGGTCTCAATGTGGCAAGGAGCCTTCATAACTTAGGCGATATTGCTCAAGATCGTGGCGATCTGGCCGCAGCGGAGCAGGACTATCGCCGCGCCCTCGCGATCCACGAGAAGATTGCCCCTGATAACGACCTGGTTCCTTTGGCCCTCAATAATCTTGGAGAACTTGCAAGAACCCGGGATGACCTTACGCTGGCACAGGAGTGTCACATCCGTGCGCTGCAAGCCGCCAGGCGCATCTCTCCGGATAACGTTTATGTTGCTATCAGCCTCTATAGCCTTGGCCGCATTGCCGATGATCATGGCGAGTTGGTCAAGGCCGAGGATTATTACCTTCAGGCCCTGGCATTGTTCGAAAAAATATCTCCAGACGCTAACTATTATGGAGCTGTACTTACCAATCTGGGGATTGTTCGTGAAGAACGCGCGGACCTGGGAGCCGCCGGGAAATACTACGACCGGGCTTTGGCGGTATATAAAAAATTCTCTTCCGATAGTTTAGATGTCGCGCGCGTATTGCAGCACATCGGTAATTTGGCTCAGATGCGCGGTGACTTGGACAAGGCTGAGAATTACCATCGTCAGGCGTTGGCAGTACTGGAAAGGGTCGCACCTGGAAGCAGCAGCCACGCGGAAACTCTTGCATCTCTGGCCGGGATTATGCGCCGTAAGCAGAGGGTTGATGATGCTGCTCAATTCTATGAGCAGGCGCTGAATGCTTTCGAGAGTCAGACTGCTCATCTGGGGGGCTCGGAGGAGACCCGTTCCGGCTTTCGCTCTAAACATGCGCGTTTTTACAATGATTACATTGATCTGTTGATTGCCGAAAAGAAGCCGGCGCTTGCATTTCAGGTACTGGAACACTTTCATGCCCGCTCTTTGTTCGAAACCTTAAGTAATGCTCGTATTGATATTCGCAAAGGCGTCGAACCTGCGTTGGTAGCGCGGGAACGTGCCTTACAGCAATCACTCATCTCGAAATCGAACCGCCGCATACAATTGCTGAATGATCAGCATACGGAAGAACAATTGGCGGTTCTCAATCAGGAGATGAAAGACATTCTTGAGCAATATCAAGATGTGGAAGCGCAGATTAGGATCAGCAGCCCGCTCTACGCTGCTTTGACGCAACCCGAGCCGTTAAGCGCCACGGAAGTCCAACAGCAGTTGCTCGATGACGATACGGCCTTACTGGAATATTCTCTCGGCGAAGATCGGAGCTATGTTTTTGTAGTGACCTCCCGTTCGTTGGAGGCTTATGAATTGCCTCCTCGAACCAAAATCGAGGCTGCTGCCCGGCGGCTGTACCATCTCTTGCGGACATGGCAGACTGTCAACGCCACGGGCAAGAGCAACCCCTCTTCATCCAAATCAAACGCCGTGTTGCCGCACAGGGAAACCTATGTGCAGCAGGCAGCGATGGCTTTTAGTCAGATGGTGCTGGCGCCGGTGGCTGCCCAACTCAAGGCGAGGCGTTTGCTCATTGTGAGTGATGGAGCATTGCAGTATATCCCCTTTGCGGTATTGCCAGCACCAGCACAATCAGGGGCAAGCAAACCGCGATATTCATCAACACCGGCGCCGCTGATTTTGGAACACGAAATTATCAAGTTGCCATCCGCATCCGTGTTGGGAGTTTTACGGCAACAAACCGCAACTCGTAGAGAACCGGCCAAGGCCGTGGCGGTTCTAGCTGACCCGGTCTTCGATAAGAATGATGATCGCGTGCAGGTGAGACTGCGCTACCCGAAGACCAACCGGCTTGCTCGATCTGCTGAGCAAGGAGCTGCATCGAAGCTGGGCTCCGCGCAGCAATTGCCGGCACAGGACCAAGACGAGGAACCGCAACAACACCTGACCCGGTCCTTGATGGATGTACTTGGGCACACAAAGAGAGGAGTTTCTTTGGCCCGGCTGCCTTATACACGACGAGAGGCGCAATTCGTCCTGGCCATGGTTCCCGCGGGGCAGGGGATGGAGGCCCTGGACTTTAATGCCAGCCGCGCGACCGCCATATCTCCCGACTTGGGACAATACCATGTTGTGCATTTCGCCACGCACGGATTGTTGGATAGCAAGCATCCTGAGCTCTCGGGCCTGGTGCTTTCCCTGGTGGACCAACATGGAAGCGAACAAAATGGGTTCTTGGGACTCCAGGAGATTTATAACCTTAGCTTACCCGTGGATCTCGTGGTCCTAAGTGCGTGCGAAACCGGTTTGGGAAAAGAAATCAAAGGCGAGGGCCTGATGAGCCTGACTCGGGGGTTCATGTATGCTGGCGCGAGCCGGGTGATGGCCAGCTTGTGGAAAGTGGACGATGTTGCCACGGCTGAACTGATGCGGCGTTTTTATCGAGGGATTGAGCAGGAAAGAATGAGACCTGCCGCAGCCCTGCAGAAAGCACAAATTGAAATGTGGAAACGGCCGCGCTGGAGAGATCCGTATTATTGGGCAGCCTTCGAACTGCAGGGCGAATGGAACTAACATACTAAGAGTAGATTCTCCTGCGGGCAGGCTTCATGCCTTAATGCCGACCGGAAAGATTAACAAACACGAAAGACCTCTGAACTGCCCTTCGTGGAGTAAGTCTTTGTCTTAACATGCGGAAACCTTTGACACGAATCTTCCAAAGGTTAAATTTCAGCATTGGGTCGTGGCAAACCGATTCGGTGCTCTTGTCCAGTTCGAGTGCTTCTGGGCTAGCTAGAAGCACCAACACGGAGGTCAAACTAACCGGCTCAATCGAAAACCCGCCCACGTCCGAATTTTCTGTCTGGACGAGGTTTGAGCATCATCTATGGATCGCAGATCGTTCTAAGTTATAGAAAACAAAGGGTAATGGAGGCGGCGGGAGTTGAACCCGCGTCCGAAAATGATGACAGCAAAGAGCCTACATACGTAGTCACGTTCCTGCTACGGGAGTTACCCCGTAACCTTCGCAGCCGGCGCTAAGAACGGACAAGAAACGCAAGCAGCTAGCCTGTATATCTCGCCTTCGCTGCCCAGACACGCGGCGAAAGCCAGTCCGCTGTGCGACACTCTTCTCCCGCCCACGGACAAAGCGAAAGAGAGCGGCTACTTAATTAATTAAGCAGCGTATGCCAGTGTTTGGTTGGCAACTATGTTTTTGCACGCGATTACGGGTGTGTGCACCCCGGTATGCCTCTTTACCTCACCCATTTCCGTCGAAGCCGTGACGCCCCCAGATTGGTTTGAGGTACCTCTCAAATTTCAAAGAACCTATCACAAGTGTATCAAAGCTTTAGATGTGCGGCGGAATCCGCTGGATTCGGGCAAAAGTGATATCAAAAAAGTGATATCAAACTGTTGGTTTTTGAGAAATCGTGGCCCATAATTTTCCTGGAGTGTGTTTTTCTCAACCGCGTTCCAGAATGCGGGGGCTTTATTGCCCTTAGGATCTTTGAAAACTCATTGTCTGGCAAGATTTGCGAGGATCGCCGCAACAGCGCGAGGGGCGAGGTAGTAAACCCTAAGCGTAGCCAAAGGGGGTAGCGCTGCCGAGCCCTTAGAAAGCTCTTTTGAAAATCTATTGTCTGAGTACCGAGTACTGAGGACTGAGTACTACTTCAGCTAGTCCCTCACCCCACATCGCTCATCGCCGCAATTGACGCGGGTTGCATGCTGATTTCTGAGTCTGATTGACTAGCAAGCAAGTACCCCCATACCCGCACTGCCTCAACAGGAAAAAACAGAGGTTATGTTGTGGAGAGGAGGTCGAGCGCTATTAGCCGCAACAATTTTGCGGCGATTGCGCTGCTGGATTGGAGCTGTCCTTGACTACCTCAGCAAGTATCCCTCCCGGCATCGCTCATCGCCGCAATTGACGCGGGTTACACGCTGATTTCCGGGGCCGATTGACTAGCATGCAAGTACCACCATCCGAACCGAGGTTCCAAGGACTGAGGACTGAGTACTTACCTCAGCTAGTCCCCGATCCCATAGCGCTCATCGCAGCCATTGACGCGGGTTACACGCTGGTTTCCGGGGCCGATCCACTACCTAGCAAGTACCCCCCGGAAAAGCCCCTCTACTGTTTCGCGGACGAAATTGTTAGCATCTCTGGGTGGAAGCACACATCCAATTTGCATGCTTCCCAACAACCACAAGTGTAAGGAGCGTTCTTGATGGAGGCACGATGTTTGCCGTTCAGCAACATCCCTCACACCACCCGGCTTTTCGCCGATTTCACCAGCGACTTTGCCCGCGTGCAGGATTTTTATC
This sequence comes from Terriglobales bacterium, assembly GCA_035487355.1. Taxonomy (NCBI): domain Bacteria; kingdom Pseudomonadati; phylum Acidobacteriota; class Terriglobia; order Terriglobales; species Terriglobales bacterium. The sequence continues at coordinate 27,463 of DATHMF010000109.1, forward strand.
CGCTTTCTCCCCAGGAGACGAGCCGGCTGGGAGAACGCGTCTCCCAGCTTAACTATTCGCCTCAAACCCGCGTTGCGGTTGCCGAGATTCTCGAGCGCCAGAACCAGCAATTAGGCTCCTCTGCTGAAACCATGAAAAACATTGAGCGGTTGCGCAATGGCAGTTCAGCCATGGTTACCGGACAGCAGGTTGTTCTCCTGGGTGGTCCCGTCTTTGCCATTTATAAAGCGCTCAGTGCCATTAAACACGCGAGGCAACTTACACAGGCAGGCTTCGATTGTGTTCCTGTTTTTTGGCTGGCGACGGAAGATCACGATTTTGCCGAAGTCTCTCATAACATCCTGCGCAGCTCTGACGGCAATTTGCATCCTGTGACCATTCCGCCGGCAGCGCCCGAAGGCACGCCCGTAGGCAAGACCGCCATCGGAGAGCAGGGAGCTGCATTGATTCGCGAAGCCGCCAAGCTATTGGGCGAGAGCCCGTTTCGTGAACTGCTGATCGAGAGTTACCAGTCCAAAGAAACCCTGGGTAGCGCCTTCGGTAAGTTATTTGCGAAGCTCTTCGCAGAGTCCGGTTTGATTTTGCTTGATCCTTCGGAACCAGCACTGCACCGCCTGACGTCTCCGGTATATCGTCAAGCTGCAGCGCGTTCTGCTGAAATCGTGCAAGCCCTCCAGGAGCGCGGTCAGGCCTTGGAACGTGCTGGATACCACGAGCAAGTCAAAGTCACTGCTTCGATGACGCTCCTGTTTGCTGATGTGAATGGTGTTCGAACCCCCGTCCGCAAGGTCAACGAAGGCTTTGCTTTGGGAGACGAGCGCTGTACCCCCAGCGAACTTGATTCCCGCATTGCCGAGCATCCTGAGAAGTTCAACCCCAACGTCCTGTTACGGCCTGTAATTCAGGATTCTCTGCTTCCCACCCTTGCTTATATCGGCGGTCCTGCGGAAGTCGCTTACTTTGCGCAGGTAGGCGTGGTCTATGAAAAATTGTTAGGCAGAGTTACGCCCATTTTGCCGCGCTTTAGTGCTACGCTGCTCGATCCGCGCACTCAGCGTCACCTGCAGAACTACAAACTCTCGCCGCTCGATTGCTTCAAGAGCGAGCAGGAACTCCGAAGTTTGCTAGCGGCAAAGGCTCTTCCTCCTGAGATGGAAGCTACTTTTTCCGAAGCTGAACGCGAAATCAATGTTGTGATTGAAAGGGTGATAGAAGCCGTCAGCAAACTCGATCCTACGCTGCGCGAGGCGGCCGAGCACTCCGGATCGAAGATGCGCCACCAATTGCAGCAATTGCAGGGACGCGCCGCCAAGGCGCAGGCCCTCCGTAGTACAGAAGTGGCGCGCCATGCCGGCATTCTGGCGAATACCCTTTATCCCAACCAAAAGCTGCAGGAGCGGGAAATCGCCGGAATTTCTTTTCTGGCGCAATTCGGTGCGGAAACCTTGCAGCGAGTCTATGATCAGATTGATCTCGCCTGTAGCGGTCATGCCTTCATTGCCCTGTAATTCTGGTTAATTTAAGGCGATTTCACCGCCGTCGAACCAAATAAGAAAATTGTGCGCGTAGGCGTTTCCGGGGTAGCATTACTCTCTTATACGTTTCAATTTGCTATGTCCACACCCAAGATGGAGACCACGCAGGACGCGCTTACCGTGGAGTTGACTGGAACACTTGCCGGACGCTTTGAAATACGCCAGCGACTCGGGGCCGGCGGCATGGGTGAGGTGTATCTTGCCGAGGATACGCTTCTCAAGCGCCTGGTTGCCATCAAGAGATTGGCCCCTCACCTGCGTGCCGACCAGCTTTCACGTGGGCATTTTCTGAAGGAAGCCGAGCGGATTTCAGCGCTGAATAACGAGCACATCGCCGGCATCTACGACGTGCTGCAAGTCAATGGCGAAGTTTTTCTGGTGATGGAGTATGTCGAAGGCGCAAACCTGCGTTTTCGCTTTACCCCGCGTCCTACCGTTCAACAATTCCTTGAAGTGGCAGTTCAATGCGCCGAAGCCCTGGCTGCTGCCCACGAGAAAGGCATACTGCATCGCGACATCAAGCCTGAAAATATCATGCTCACGCCTGCCGGGCAGGTGAAGATATTAGATTTTGGCCTGGCGCAGCGCCTGCGGGTCGCAGGCGAGGGAGTGGCTACGGTCAGCTTACCCTCGGTGGGTCATCCGCTTTCCGGGACTCGTGGTTATGTAGCTCCTGAGGTGCTGCTGGAAAGGGAACCAGACGCGCGCGCCGACATTTTCTCTTTAGGAGTTGTGTTTTACGAGTTACTGACGGGAAACAATCCATGTGCAGCGGCGACCTGGGTAGGCAGCATAGAGCGTACTCTGCATGCCAGCCCTTCGCCTATGTATCACACAGATGCTCATGTCCCGGATGAAATTGAACGCGTGATCCGCAAGATGCTGGAGAAAGACCCCGAGGAGCGCTATGCAACTGCCCGGGACCTTTTGGTAGATTTGCGCCGACTGCGCAAGCAGTCGGAGACAGGTTTATTGCTGCCTCCTCGCAATCTGGTTCTCCGCCGGAACAAGAAAAGGGTGATTTGGGGCAGCGCAGTGGCAGTTTTGGTTCTGGTTGTCATATTCACTCCCTGGCGGAGCTTGCTGCAGCAGCTTCAAAAAAGATTTGCGCCTTCTGAGAATGCCCAAATGGCTATTCCCAACCAGAAACTGGTTGCGGTTTTGCCATTCCGCGCCATCGGAGCGTCGCCCGAAGTGCGGACTTTCAGCGATGGCCTCGCGGAAACTGTTACCGCCAAGCTTACGCAGCTCACTGCGACCCATGCGCTCCAGGTTGCCCCGGCCTCTGAAGTTTACGGACGAGGCATCACGGATGTCGATGAAGCCCGAAAAAATCTGGGCGTGAATCTTGTAGTCGAAGGCAGCTTGCATCAGGCCGGTGACACCGTGCGCATCACCTACACCTTGGTAGATGCAATCTCGCATCGCCAGTTGCGCGGAGATACCATTACTGCTTCCACCTCTGACCCGTTTGCCCTGGAAGACCGGGTTGTTCAAGGTGTGCTCTGGATGCTGGAGTTGGAAATCACCCCTGACGAACGGCCGCAACTGGAAAAGCATGGGACCACTATCGCTGGTGCTTATGACCTGTACACGCGTGGACTCGGTGATCTGCAAAACTATGGCGATCCCGCAGCGGTGCAGAGTGCCATCGAGAATTTCTCACGCGCCATTTCGCTCGATCCCAATTATGCTTATGCCTACGCTGGATTGGGGGAGTCTTACTGGGATAAATACGGCATTGACCACGAGGCAAAATATATCCCCAAGGCCCGCGATGCCTGCCAGCATGCGCTCACGTTAAACACAGATCTTGCTGCTGGACATGTTTGTTTGGGGAACTTGTTGGTTATGGCGGGAAAGTACGAGAACGCCAGTTCGGAATTCAGCCGCGCTCTTGTCGCCGAGCCTACTTACGACGCTGCTTACCTTGGACTGGCATCAACCTACGAGCACATGGGCAGGCTGCAGGATGCGGAGCAGACCTATCAGCGTGCTATCGAACTGCGTCCGCATTACTGGGCAGGCTACAGTTGGTTAGGACGTTTCTACGCCGCTCATGGGCGTTATCAGGAAGCCGTCGAGCAATTCAGCCACGCCGCCGCTGTTTCGCCTGACAACAGCTCCATTTATCACAGCATGGGTGGACTCTATATTTTCATGGGCAGGTACCAGGATGCCGTCGGTGCTTTGCAGCGCGCTCTTTCTTTACGCCCCAGCTTCGAGGCCTATGCCAATTTGGGCCAGGCCTACATGCGTTTGCGGCGCTTCGATGACGCCATTGCTGCCTACCAGCAGGCCCTGACATTGAATCCGCGCGACTATCGTTCCGTAGGTTATTTGGCCGATGCCTATTACTGGGCCCCGGGCAAACGCGATCAGGCCACGCCGCTGTATGAACGTGCTATCACCATGACGGATGAGGAGTTGAAGCTCAATCCCAAGAACACTGACGTTCACACATTGTTGGCGGAATACCACGCCCACCTTGGCCATGCTGAAGCCGCGCGTATGCACATACAGCAGGCGCTCAAACTTCATCCCGATGAGCCCGAGACACTATTTTTTGCTGCCCTGGTGGAAAACCAGTTGGGCGATACAGCGCATGCCATTCAATGGTTGAGTAAAGCGGTTCATCAAGGGTATTCTCTCTCCGAGATCAATTCCGCGGTTGATTTCGATAATCTGCGCAACGACCCTGCCTTTCAATCGGTAATGCAGGCAACAGGCCAAAAGAGTTAAGATAGCAGTGCGCGGGGAACTGTTATGCCTAAAAAATCCGAGCTCGTGCAAGTATCGTGCCCTTGCTGTGGCGCCATGCTCAAAGTGGATGTCGCCACGCAGTCCGTAATCTCGCACATACCACCCGAACGCCCCAAGACCTTTAATGATTTTGAAGAGGCTGCGCGCGCCATGAAAGAACAAGGTAGCCGGCGCGAATCCCTTTTCCGCCAGTCGGTGGAAGCCGAAAAGAACAAGGCCGATGTGCTGGAGAAAAAATTCCAGGAAGGCATGAAACGCGCCAAGGAAGCTCCCGAAGCTGCTCCGCGCATCCGCGACATTGATCTCGACTAAGAACCCTCCGCTCCTTTTGGGACATCGTGGTGCTCGCCGCGCCGCCCCGGAAAACACTCTCACTGCGTTTGACCTTGCGCTTACCCACGGATGTGACGGCTTTGAATTTGACGTGCGCTCTACCGTCGATCAGCACGCTATTCTTTGCCACGATCCCACGCTGGCGGGTCTCCCCATAGCAGAAACTGCGTATTCGGCGATTTTGGGAAAATATCCCAGCGCTACATGCCTCGAGGACGTAATTGCGCTCTATAACGGCCGCGCATATCTCGATATCGAGTTGAAGGTTCCCGGCTTGGAAAAGAAGCTGGTAACGCTGGTGGGATCGCTTGCCGCTAATACATATGTTGTTTCGTCGTTTCTTCCAGAAGTATTGCAGACCATCTGCGCTTTGCAGCCCACTGTACTCTTGGGGTGGATCTGTGACCAGGAGCAAACCCTCGCTCGGTGGCGCGAAATTCCATGCACCGTAGTGATCCCAGAGTGCAAGCTGGTGACGCAAACGCTGATTGAAGAAATTCACTCCGCCCGAAAAAAGATTTTTGTTTGGACCGTGAACCAGGAAGAAGAGATGCTGCGTTTGGGCAAGGCTGGAGTTGATGCCATCATCTCCGATGACACAGGGTTATTGGGCCGCGTTTTTTCACTTTTGTGATGAACGCTGGCCAACTAATGGTCGTTTGCTCGCTGATGGATTCAAGAACTTTATGCGCTCTTCCTCAAAGCCCTCCAATGCTTCTTGAATGGTATTCTCACTCCACCCCATAACTTTTCCAATCCTGTGCGCAGCTTCGGCGCTACACTTTTCAGTCCAGCACGCTCCCAGCGCAACCGGTACTCGCCGCAACAAAACATCGCCCAGCGTGATGGCATGCTGGCTTGCGAATGCCGCCGCTGCCTCGGCTACCAGATGTTCCGTATGCTGGCAGAGGGGCAAGCGCTGTTCATCGGAACTTGCTGCCACGTGTGCAATGGCCTGGGCCCAGGGGCCATGCCATTCAGCGATTCCACGCGCCGACGCCTCAGAGATTCCGGCAATGCGAGCAATTTGCTGCGACCACTGATGCAGAGTTGTTTCCACATCTTCTGAAGAGGCTAAAGCAATCTGTACTTTTGCCGGGCTGCTGCTTTCAACTCCGATCTTGCGTGCACACAGGCGGGCCAGGCTGGCTGCATTGGTCAGCTTGCCTCCGATTACAGAAAGCATTCCAGCAGCGCCTTCTTCCGCGTGGTCATGCAGAAAGTGCCGCCGCGTGATCGTGCCGGGCGTTTCGCCCGGCGAATACGGCAGAGGACGGACCCCAGCGAATGCATAACGTATGTCGCTGGTTGCAAAATGTTGCCGTGGAAATAGAGCTGCCAGTGAGCGTAGCAGGTAATCAACTTCCGTCTGCGAGGGTTGCGCGTCTCCCGGCTCTTGTTCGTCTGCAACTTCTGTAGTCCCAACTAGAAGCTGCCGGTTCCACGGAATCACAAAAAATGGACGCCCATCGGCAGCTTCCGTATAAATTACCGATTGCGGCATCTCAGGAACAGCCGGCAGAACAATATGACTGCCACGCACACCGCCAACCAGACGCTTGCTCTGGCGCAAAGGGAACTGCTGGCACACGTGGTCACACCATGGGCCGGTGGCATTGATGACCCACGTGGCCTCGACGGTTTGTTCGCTACCATCGAGTTGGTCGCGAAACATCACACCACAAGCACGACCGTCTTTCACTTTCAGGTCCAGCACCCGCGCATGGTTTCTCGCCTCGCAGCCGGCCTGTATCGCATCTGACAACCACTCGGCTACCAGCAGCTCAGGGAACTCGCATTGTGCGTCTTCGTATGAAAAAGTAGAGAATGAAGCGCCGTTGTCGAGTTGCTCTTCCAGCAGACGAACGTCCGATTTTGAAATACCATTGTGGTTCTGCTTGCCGGCCAAAGCTTTGTAAAGCCACAATCCAGCGCGGATCGTGAGTGCACTGTGTCGCGAGCCGGGTTTCAACGCCAGCACAAACTGCACGGGATGGACCAAATGTGGTTGCTGGCGCAGAAGCTGCTCGCGCTCGCGCAGGCACTCTCGGACTAACCCCAACTCTCCATGCTCTAGGTAGCGTAAGCCACCGTGAATAATGCGCGTGGAACGGCTGGTGGTTCCTGAGGCAAAGTCATTTTGCTCCAGGAGCAGTGTACGCTTGCCGCCGCGCGCACACTCCAGAGCAATTGCCACTCCGCTGATGCCGCCGCCAATCACGACGACATCGAAGTGTTTTCCATTTAGGGAAGGCCGCGTGTAGTTATTAAAGATACCTTCCATAATCTAGTTAGATGCAAAGCGGGGAAGGACATCCGCTCATTTTCGGGAGGTTCATTTGCTGGGTGGTGACGATATCGTTTAGATTAAAAACCATGTCTACAACCGGAGAACGATTCGAACGCGCCGTCTCCATTATGGCACGATTGCGTGGCCCCGGAGGCTGTCCGTGGGACCGCGAACAAACCTTCGATTCCATCAAGCCTTACACCCTGGAAGAGACCTACGAAGTTATCGAGGCCATTGATAACAAGGATTTCGAGGAGCTGCGCGGAGAATTGGGCGACCTGCTTCTGCAGGTTTTGTTTTATACCCAGATGGCGAAGGAAGAAAACCGCTTCTCCATTGATGATGTGCTAGACCGTCTATGCGAAAAATTAGTGGGCCGCCATCCCCATGTTTTTGGAGACGTCAAAGCCGAAACTTCTGCTGAGGTTTTACGCAACTGGGAGGCCCTGAAGGCGGAAGAAAAGAAAAGCCGGGAAAACAAAAGCGAATCAGCCGGGCCCACGGGTCAATCTGAAGACCATCCATCTCTGCTGGCCGGGGTTTCATCCGGGCTACCAGCCTTGCTCGAAGCCTATAAACTCAGTTCGCGTGCAGCCCGCGTTGGCTTTGATTGGCCTGATATTCAGGGCTTATTCGAGAAGTTGGAAGAAGAGACGGAAGAGCTGAAGAAGGATCTCAAAGAGTTTCCCGCGCCCGGCCCGCGTCCTCAGGGACGCGGTATCGCCGGATCAGGCTCCACTCAAATTTCTGAAGCATTGCGCCAGCGGCTGGAAGACGAAATTGGAGATCTGTTCTTCGTGGTGGTGAATCTGGCACGTTATCTTTCCGTGGATTCGGAGTTGGCCCTGAAAAAGACCAATCGCAAGTTCAGGCGCCGCTTTCAGTATGTTGAAGAGCAATTGCGGGCCCAGGGACGAAAACTGGAAGAAGCTTCTTTGCAGGAGATGGAATCATTGTGGCAAAAGTCGAAGCCGCAAGGGCAACCGGAATGATGGGCACAGAATCAATTGTCGTCCGCAGGTGTACGGAATTTGCGGAGCTGCAAGCCTGCATGGCCATGCAGAAAGAGGTTTGGCACTTTGAGGATGCCGACCTGGTTCCACTGCGCATGTTCGTAGTAGCACAAAAGATAGGAGGACAAGTGATCGGGGCGTTTGATCGCAAAGATCTGGTGGGATTTCTGCTCTCTATCCCCGGATCGCGCTCCGGATGCTCCTATCTGCACTCTCACATGCTGGCCGTGCGCGAGCAATATCGTAACTCCGGACTTGGCCAAAGATTGAAGTGGTTTCAGCGCGAGGACGCAATGGCCCGCAACTTCGATCTCATCGAATGGACCTTTGATCCCCTGGAGATCAAGAATGCTTATATGAATATCGTGAAGCTGGGTGCCATCGCACGCCGCTATAACCTCAACCAGTATGGAACGACCTCTTCGCCTTTGCACGGAGGTCTCCCCACCGACCGGCTGGTTGCCGAATGGTGGCTGCGGTCACGGCGCGTAGCCAATGTTTTGCAAGGTACAGCATTTCAAGTACAGACCACTCTTGAAATTGAGATACCGGCCCAAATTAACGAATGGAAGTCAGCGGCCCAAACCCGCGAACAGGCGAAGCAGGTCCAATCGCGCAACCGCGAGGCATTTCTCAAGGCTTTCTCCGAAGGCTTCGCAATTTTGGGTTACGAACGCGATACGCGAGGCAACGGAAAATTTCTGCTGGGCCGCTGGGATGAATCCTGGTTGTGTGCTCCTGAAGTATGACTTCCTATGATTAAGATCGAAGCCATCACGCTGCGCGAGATCCGCATGCCGCTGGTGCACTTCTTTGAGACCAGCTTTAGCCGGACTTATGACCGTCGCATTCTTCTGATTTGCCTTCATTGCCAAGGAATAGAGGCCTGGGGAGAGTGCGTCGCCGGAGAGGGTCCGCACTATTCCGAAGAATCCATTGATACCGCCTGGTATGTGACTCGTGAATATTTAGCGCCTGCCATCCTGGGAAAAACTCTCGAACGCGGTGGTGATTCCGTGCCTTTGTTTGCTGCAGTTCGCGGGCATCGTATGGCCAAGGCCGCAGTTGAGAATGCGTTGTGGCACGCTGAATCTATAGAGAAGGGAGTTCCTCTCTGGAACCTGCTGGGTGGCACACGCTCTGAAGTTCCGTGTGGAGTTTCCATCGGCATACAGGACTCAGTCGAACAACTGCTGGAAAAAATCCAAATCGAATTGGCTTCTGGCTACCAGCGCATCAAAGTCAAGATCAAACCCGGTTGGGATGTTAGCGTGATCGAACGCATTCGTGCCCGTTGGCCCAAGATTGTGCTGAGCTGCGATGCCAATTCTGCCTACACACTCGAAGACGCCAACCATCTCATGAAGCTTGATGCCTTCAACCTGTTAATGATTGAACAGCCCTTATGGAACGATGACGTCTACTTCCATGCCCGGCTGCAAAAGCAGCTTAAGACCGCAATTTGCCTGGATGAAAGCATTCGCTCAGCGCGCGACGCGCAAATGGCTATCGAACTTGGCTCCTGCCGCATCGTGAATATCAAAGTGGGGCGGGTGGGCGGCTTCAGTGAAGCGATTGCCGTGCACAACACCTGCAAGGCTGCAGGAATTCCGGTGTGGTGCGGCGGAATGTTGGAATCCGGCATCGGACGCACCCAAAACCTCGCGCTTTCCACCCTTGAGAATTTCATCTTGCCGGGAGATGTTTCCGCCTCCAAGCGTTATTGGAAAGAGGACATCATCGAACCCGAAGTCCTGGTATCACCCCAGGGTACGATTCAAGTCTCGAATCAAGTGGGGATCGGTCACGCAATCCGAAAAGATTTGATTCAACGGCTCACGGTAAGAGAAGAAACGTTGAGCGCTGTTTCTGCCGGAATCTGATTCTATTTTGCCGGGGCTTTTGAATCGCCGCTTTGCTGCACAGCCAGTTGCGTATTTTGTTGCTTGAGCACTTCTACTGCTTCGGCCAGAGAGAGGTGGGGCGGAGCAGGACGAAAGCTGCCGGTAATTTCCTTTTCGTCAATATTCAGCTTCTTAAACAGGAGCACGCGCCCGGTAAGCCGCATCTTCAGCATACAAACCCCCTGGCGGTGGGGACCGATCTTCGATTGTTCCACTTCAAATTCACCACCCTTATCGAGATGACCGAAGATCCCCCATCCGAAGTTGACCTCCTGCGTTAGCTTCGCCACAATTTTGACCAGGCGCTTTTCGGCGTTATCCATAAGCATGGTGCCTTCCATGCCGTGATAAACCTGCGTCTCGCGGTTTGGCGGATTAAAGTTGGGATTGGGCTTAAAACGTATTCGCACCAGTTGGCCATACTGAGCAGAATCTTCCCGCCCGTCGTATTCAAAAATGAAGGCATCCGGCATGGCTTTCACTATCTTGTTGATGTGTTCCTCCTCCTCTTTTTGTTCTTTGCGGAGCTTCTTGGGGAACTCAGGATCTGCTGCCTGTTTTTGCAGACGCGCATCTTCTTTTTCTTGCTGCTGGGCAGTAAGTGGCTGGTCATTGATCGCAATCAGCCGGCCAATGGCGCCTTCATCGGTCTCAACATATTCTTTGGTTTGTTCGCCGCTCGGAGTCAGCCTGCGTACGACGTAGAAGTACTTTTCATCGCTGGGCGTCTGCTTGAGTTCATTTTCGATCACCTGCCGTACAAGTTCGCTGGCCGAAGCAGGCAAGGGCGGTTTGGCGATCTGAGCAGAGCAGCAACTCTCCGACCCCGACTGCTGACCGTTTGTTGCATTGGATTGAGCGCTAGATTGAATTCCTAGAAAAAAAGCTAAGAACGCGGCCAAAAGCGCCGAAGACGACACGCTTCCCCTCGTGCACCCACAACACTGCATAAACCCTGTTTATGATTAGACGGTTTTTGCGCATTTTCCGTTGCTCGCACATAGGTTTAATTTCGCGTTTTTGGGTTATTTTCAGCATGAATTGAAAAAGAAAAGTCGGCTTCGAGGAGGAGAAATATGAGTGTTAGCCCCGGAAACCGCACATAAGATGCACGGCCTCTGATAAATATATACTCATTAGTTACCCCTGCATTCCACCCCTGTGTTATTGCATTCTCAGGTGGTTTGCCCGCTGGTAAGAACCTTTTCTTTTGAGGCAGGGCTTTTCTTTGAGAGCAGGAAGGCAGTATAGTGTCCAGAACGCCGTCATGATCTCTACTGCTTAAACTGCCGAGTCAACCTTGGCGATCAGATCAACCTGCGTGAACATCCTTGGAGAAAACTTATGTGGAAAGCGCGTCCTGAAGAAAAGCCATCCGGCTCAGCGGCCCCGGCCCCGAGCACGACCAATACCCCAACTAGCACTACTACCCCAGCTACGACTGCTGCAACTAATGCTGCCGGCGCTGGCAATACATCTGCGTCTACTGCCCGTCCGGCTCTTACGCCACAACGTCCGGCTGAAAATTTCCGTGCCGAAGTCGCCCACATCGGCAAATCCGTGCTGATCAAAGGAGAACTTTCTGGCAGCGAAGATCTTTATCTCGATGGTGAAGTTGAAGGTAACGTTGACCTGAAGCAGCATAGTCTGACAGTCGGCCCGCATGGCCGTGTACGCGCCAACATTCGTGCTCGTGAGGTAATCGTGCACGGTAAAGTTGACGGGAACATAGCCGGGGACGAAAAGGTTGAGCTGAAAAAGTCGGCTGTCCTTACCGGGGATATCACTACTCAGCGCATCATGATCGAAGACGGCGCGTACTTCAAAGGGGCCATAGATCTTCAGAAAGAGAAAGAAGGAAAATCGCACTCCGCGGAGCACCGCCGCGAGATAAGCCTCAGCGCGTCGGCAGGATAAAATTTTTGATGCCGCAGTTTTTCAAGTTGTTTCGCAATTCTTCAACCACGGCTGGAGCGCCGCCGTTAGCGTCATCGCAAGAGCGCGTGTCGCGGCACTCCACCGGTTTTCAGGAATTCACCAAGGTCATACATGCGGGGGAAGGGCTCGCGGTCCTGGATCTGGGGCCGACCTCGCCCGACAATATCCACTGCATCACCTCGCTCGGACACAAAATCTATAACGTAGATGTACTGCTGGCTTCCACGGATCCTGCCCTGCTGCGCAAAACCGAGGATGGCGCCGTTACCTTGGATGTAGAACAGTTCTTTGCAGAGAATCTTGTCTTCCGGGGAGAGCAATTCGATGCTGTCATGCTCTGGAGTGTCGCCGACTATCTGCCCGAGCCTCTGGTGAAGCCTTTAGTTGAGCGTATCCACAGCGTAATGAGGCCGGGAGGAATGCTGTTGGGTTTCTTCCACACCAAAGACGCCGGTCCCCAGGCTCCTTATCATCGTTATCACATTGCTGGTCCCGATACCCTTGAGTTGCAGCAAGTGCCGCGCTTCCGCCTGCAGCGTGTCTTCAATAATCGGCACATCGAAAATCTTTTTCAGAACTTTAAGTCCCTGAAATTCTTCCTCACGCGCGACCATACTCGTGAAGTGCTGGTTGTGCGCTAAGGGACCGTCGGCATCAAACCGCAATCCTTGTAGCTTTAAGCAGAGACTCGGTAGTCCCGGTCATCTGGATGAGACGAGCAAGCGGCATACGCACCACGCCCGGCAAGCTGATCATCTTTCGCAACCAGCGGGCGCGCTGAAATGCGGGAAGCAGTCTTGCATTGTACTCATGGCTGTAAATTTCAACTGCCATGCGTAAATTAAATTCTTTTTTCAAAAATCCTGTTAAAGCCTGGGCCGCCAGAATTCCGCTGTGCAGGGCCAAGGTCATGCCGTCTCCGACAAAGGGATCAATAAATCCGGCAGCGTCTCCGGCGTTAATGATTTTCCCCTCGATGGGCGCCGGCTTTCTGAAATAAAGCGGAGATGTGGTTACAGTCTCCATCACCGGGATCCAATCCTGGCTGTCCCGGTAAAGCTCAGGATGCAGCATGAACACTTCACCCAGAGTCGTTGCTGCTTCAGCGCGGACCATGGCACAGGCGTTTACTCGCTCCAGCCCAACCGGTTGCACTCCACAATAGCCGCCGTTGAAGAGATAAAGATCAATCACGCCCGAGCGGGAAGAGGTAGCTTCTGCAAAATGGGCTTTCAGCCCAATCCACTTGATGTTATGACAGCCGTTCCGGTCCCTGGTTTTGGTTCTGTTGAAGATGGACCATCTCCCGGCCGCATTGATAAGCGCGGCTGAGTGAATGTTGGCACGCTCGATTGTAATTTCAAATGGGCCGTCTCCCTGCACTTTAAGGACCGGGCACTTCTCGCAGCATTCAGCGCCCAACTTCTCCGCTTGCTTCCATAGTGCGGAATCTAAATCAAAGCGGGTGATGCTGGCGGCCGGCGGCCGGACGGGTGCGGAGAGAGTGCGGCCGTCAACATGAATATTGGCTTGAACAATGGGTGGGGCTTGATTCACCAGCAGGGAAACTTCGTCCGCTTCCAGCAATTTATCGAGCGCGGCGCAGCCTTCGGGTGAGACGAATTCTCCGCAAACTTTATGCCGGGGATAAAATCCGCGCTCCAACACCAGGACCCGGGCTTGCGGTACAGAACGCATAAGGGTGATTGCGGCCGCGCACCCTGCCAGCCCCCCGCCGACGATTACCAGATCGTATTCACGCATTCTGTGCTCATCTAATTATCACTCATTGCGCCCAAACGATTGCACCCATGCGAAAAAGATAATGCTTGCTGATTTCAGTGCGGATTGCCCTGGTTTTGCTTAACATATCGCGCAGCTCCTCCGGCGTATACGAGCGCCGTATGGAAACCGGTCCGTCGTGGCGCGTGAGCCGGCTGCGAAAAAGAGGAAACCCGGCATAGACCAGCGCCAAATGAAAACCGTGACGGCGCAAGTCGTTGATGAGCACAGCCACCCGCGCGACCCGCAGCGCTTCACTTGCGAACTGGATAATCTCTGCCGGCTCCAGGTGATGAACAAAAGTCGAGCAGGCCACCAGATCAAAGCTTTTATCAGCAAAAGGCAGGGACAGGGCATCACCGACAACAGTTGTGAAGTTACCGTTGAGATGCGAAAAATTTCTGTCTAACAGAGTCGCGTCAACGGTAATTCCTTTTTGACCTAGGCTGGTGCGCACGGCAGCGGCAATGTCTCCCGAAGCTCCCGCGACATCCAGCAGCGAGAATTGCTTCTGCCCCGTCCGGGCGGCGACTTTTTGGATTAATTGTGTAACTGTGCGAATGCTGCCAAACCAGCGGTTGATTCGCTGCAGGTCGGCCAGGGAAGAGGCGACCTCGCAGGTGTTTCCGGCATCGCTATCGAGCAGTTCGGGTGTGACAGTGCGTTTCATGAATTGAGTAATTGGATAATCGGGTAACTGTCTAATTTGACCTACTGCTTGTGATTTGCGCAACGGCTCAATTCCACAATTACCAAATTACACAATTACTCAATTCTTCAAACCTCGGCCAACTCTTCTTCCAGTAACTGCTTGTTATACAGATCGGTGTAATAGCCGTTGCGTGCAATCAATTCTTCGTGTGTCCCTAGTTCGACGATACTGCCTTCGTGCAAGACGGCAATCCGGTCGGCATTGCGCACGGTGGAGACGCGATGCGAAATGAATATGGTTGTCCGTTCGCGCATGACCTCGCGCAGATGAGTCAGAATTTTTTCTTCCGTGTGGGTATCAACGCTGGAGAGAGCGTCATCCAGAATCAAAATCCGCGGGTCGCGCAGAATGGCGCGCGCAATCGCAGTGCGCTGCTTTTGCCCGCCGGAAAGCGTAATGCCACGCTCGCCCACCATGGTGGAATATTTTTCCGGGAATTCTTCAATGTCCCCGGCAATATTGGCGGCCTCGGCTGCCTGGCGAATCTGGTCATCGCTTGCGTTCTCCGTACCCAGGGCAACGTTTTCGCGGAGTGTGTCGCTGAACAGAAAAGTTTCCTGAGGTACGAACCCGATGCTGCTACGCAGTTTACTCAGGGAGAACTCTCGAATAGGACGTCCGTCGAGCAGCACCGCGCCCGGGGCAGCATCGTAGATGCGCGGAATCAAATTCACCAGCGTAGATTTTCCCGAACCGGTAGGACCGACTACAGCCAGGCTGGTTCCAGCGGGGATCTGCAGGTTGACGTTTTTGAGAACGGGCACTCCGTTGTAGCTGAAGTCCAGGTTGCGAAACTCAATTTCACCGCGAATCGGCCCAGCGCCGGTGGTCTGCGGCACAAGGTCATCGGTGATCTCGGCCTTTTCCGCAAAGATTTCATTGATTCGTCCCATAGATGCGGTGCCGCGCTGAAAAATGTTCAAGACCCAGCCCAGGGCGATAATCGGCCAGGTGAGCTGCACCATGTAAGTATTGAAGGCCACGAAATCACCCACGGTCATGCGACCCAGGAGTACCTCGCGTCCGCCAAGCCATAAGACCAGGACGACGGCCAGTCCCAGCAACAGCTCGAGCGTCGGCCAAAGCATTCCCATCAGGCGGACCAGCAGCAGGCTTCGCCGGATATATTCCTGATTCGCAGCCTCGAAGGCCTTGATCTCGGCCCTTTCCTGCACATAGGCGCGCAGCACGCGGGCGCCTGAAAAATTCTCCTGAGCGCGCGCCGAGATGTCAGAAAACATCGCCTGGATGCGTTCAAAACGTTCATGGATCCGCCGGCCAAAGTACTGCACAATCACGCTGACCAGGGGAAGCGGCAAGAAGGCCCAGGTGGTCAATCTTGGGCTGATGTGCCACATGAAAACCAGGGCAGCAGCGGTGAAGACAATGGTATTGGCCGAATACATAATGGCCGGCCCCAGCAGCATGCGGACCGCATTCAGATCATTGGTCGCGCGCGCCATAATGTCGCCGGTGCGCGTGCGCTGGTAGTAGGAATAGGAAAGTCCTTCCAAGTGGCGGAACAGGTCGTTGCGCAAATCGAACTCGATCTCGCGCGAGATACCAATCAGCTTCCAGCGGGTCAAGAATTGAAAAATCCCCTTGGAGAAGGCAATCGCAACCAGCACGAGGGAGTAATACACCAACTTGTGGCTGGTAACGCCGCCGTTAAGATCGTCCACGGCATGTTTGATGATTTGGGGAAAGTAGACCCAGATGCCGTTGGTCAACAACACCGAGATCGCACCGAGGAAAAAGCCCCAGCGGTATCTCCATAAATATGGCTTCAAGGCGCCTAGGTTCTTGAACATCTCTGTATAGACGATTTTAGCAGCCCAAGCGCCGCAAAATTATTGGAGCTAGAATCGCCTGCTCTCCTTTCCACAACATAGCCTCGTTTTTTACTCTGTTCAGGTGGTGAGGAGTGGGTACTTGCTAGGTGGTAAGTGAGCCCCAAAAATAACGCTGATCACCGCATATCTAGCGGCGAAAGTTGATGTGGGTGGAACACTTGCTGCTCTAAACCCAGTCGTCAGTCCTCAGTCCTCAGCAAAAGCAACCGCAAAGGCTTTTCGCCGCGGATGAACGCGGATCAACGCTGATTTTCCGGAAGATTTGTGCGGCCCCCCACTTGCTAGCTTGTGTCTGGAGTGCCCCAAATCGCGTCTGACCCGCGTCATTACTGGCGAAAATCAATTCGGGGTGGGGTACTAGCTGAGCAGGTGGGGCAGGTATCAGTATCTCAGAGATAGTACGCAGTACTCGGTACTCAGACAACAAATTTTCAAAGACCACAAGGGGCAATACCCCCCCGCATTCTGGAATGCGGTTAAGAAAAACACACCACAAGACAATGATGGGCTAAGATTCCTCAAAAACCAAGGTTTTGATACCACTTTTCTACTGCACCGCCCGGCGCAGCGCCGCCCGTGCAAGCAAGCGTGTGGAATCTAGCGTCGGTAGCGGAGAATTCGAGTCATTCATGATCAACGGGATCTCGGTGCAGCCCAGCACGACGGCGTCGCAGCCCTCGTCTTTTTTCTGTCCGTCTGGCATCTGTCCGGTTTTCATCCGTTCGATGACCTGCTGAAAATAAGCGACTGCCTCGGGCTTGAAGACGCCGTAAACCAACTCATCCATGATGATGCGATTGATTTCTTCGCGTTCTGTGGTATTCGGGCGCACATACTTCACGCCGCGGGCTGTGAGCTTCTCTGGATAGACCTCGCTTTCGACGAGCCAGCGAGTTCCGGTCAGGCCGAGGCGTCTGAACCCGCGTTCGACGGCCTCGGCGGCGACGACCTCGGCGATGTGCAGCCAGGGAAGCGGCGACCGCGGTTCAACATAAGCGAGCGCCCGGTGGATGGTGCTATCGGGGCAGATCAGAAAATCGGCGCCGATTTTCGCGAGCTTATTTGCGGAGGAGAGCATCAGTTCGCCTACGCCCTGCCAGTCGTCGCGGTAGATGCATTTCATGTACTCGGCGAGCGAGTGCGTGTGCATCGAAACCTCGGGATGAGCGTGCGCGCCGAGAAGCTGCGCGCCTTCCACGCAGATGGTCCGATAACAAAGAGCCGCGCCTTCGGCGGAGCAGGCGACAATACCGATGTGCTGGGGCATGACTTGATTTTACAGAGGCGCCACGATCTCA
The DNA here is from genome assembly GCA_035487355.1 of Terriglobales bacterium. Classification (NCBI taxonomy): domain Bacteria; kingdom Pseudomonadati; phylum Acidobacteriota; class Terriglobia; order Terriglobales; species Terriglobales bacterium. The sequence goes on from DATHMF010000109.1 coordinate 44,884, forward strand.
CGGACAAGAGAAAGATCGGCGTGAGAGATGTAATTCTTTAACCCTGCCCGATAGCAACGTAGATACAATAGAAGTATGCAGCGCGTGTACATGGATAACAATGCCACCTCGCCTCCGTTACCTGAGGTACTGGAGGCCATGCGTCCCTATCTGGGCGAGCGCTTCGGAAATGCTTCGTCTGTCCATCACCATGGACAGCAGACCCGCGCAGCGGTAGAGCACGCGCGTGAGAGTATCGCCCGGTTGGTGAATTGCCGTGCGGCTGAAATTGTATTTACCAGCGGCGGAACCGAAGCCGATAACCTCGGAATTTTTGGTATGGTGCGCGCCGGAGATCATGTAGTGACCTCTGCCATTGAGCATCATGCTGTGCTCAACTCCTGCCTTCGTCTGGAGAAGATGGGATCGAGTGTCACCTACGTTCCCGTGGATGGCCGTGGCCTGGTTGATCCTGAGGACGTCAGGCGTGCCCTGCGGCCTAATACCCGGTTGATCTCCATCATGATGGCCAACAACGAAACCGGAGTGCTGCAGCCCGTCGAAGCCATCGGCCGCATTGCCGCTGAGGCCGACATTTACTTTCACACCGATGCCGTGCAGGCAGCAGGAAAGTGCGTCATTGACGTGCAGAAGATCGGCTGCGATCTGCTTTCTCTCTCCGGACACAAGATGCACGCACCCCAGGGCACGGGCGCCCTGTACATCCGCAAGGGAACCCTGATTGAGCCCCTGTTTTACGGCGGCAACCATGAGCGCCAGCGCCGTGCAGGAACAGAGAATGTGCCGGGAATCGTCGCCTTGGGTAAAGCAGCGGAGATCGCCATCGCAGCTTTCCAGAACGGCGAAGTCGCGCGCTTGGAAGCCTTGCGCAACCGGCTGCAGCAGGGAATCCTAGAGGCAGTGGATGAAACCGGCGTGAACGGTGAAGGCGCACCTCGGGTTCCAACCACCACAAATATTCATTTTGACCACATTGAAGGCGAAGCGCTGATTATCGCGCTCGACCTTAAGGGACTGGCGGTTTCAACCGGTGCTGCCTGCTCTTCTGGCGCCCTTGAACCCTCCCATGTTCTGATTGCCATGGGATTGGCCCCCGAGCGCGCCCGCGCCAGCGTGCGCTTCAGCCTGGGCAAGCTCAACAGCGCGAAAGACGTGGATTTCGCGCTCTCCCTTATTCCGCCCACAGTCGCCCGATTGCGGGAGCTCTCGCCGGTTTATAAGAAGCACTCAGCAGTCAGCAGTCAGCACTCAGCCAAGTAAGACACATTTATTGCACCACGCCTGTAACCACAACCGATACCGGCTTAGTGCCTGCCGCAAAGGGCGAACCAGCTACCGAAGTTAAGGCGCCACTTGCCTGGTCAATTGAAAATACCGAAATATCATTCGTTCCGGAATCAGCGACCACCAGGAAGTTCCCCGATGGATCCACCGCCAGGGACTGGGGTGCATTGCCGGTGCTCTTTGGCCCGCCAGGGAACGGAACCAGAGTGCCGTTGGGATTGATGGCATAGATCGAAATATCATTCGAACCGAGGTTCGCCGCGTAGAGGAAGCGTCCCTTGGGATCAACCGCGACGGCCACCGGCTGCGTGTGCGCCGGGAAACTCCCCAGGGGCTGGGGCTGGGTGATACATGCGACGCATCCGGAGATCCCGAAGGCGAATATGCTGTTCGAGCCTTTGCTTGCGACATACACCGCCGCTCCCGATGGCAGCGTCGCGATGCCTTGCGGATTTGTGCCTGCCGGCGCCTGTCCGCTGCTGTTGTTTTGCAGCTCTCCGTAGGGGCCAGGGCTACCGAGAATGTCGATGTTGTAGTTCAAGAGCTGATTCGACGGGGAAGGCGTAGCAGAAGAGACGAACGCATTCTGGCCGACGGGGTCGGTGACAATGGCGGAGGGTGCTAGAAGAGCGGTGTAGGGCGAATTGGAAAGTTGTGACAGAGCTCCGGTGGAGCGGTTGATGAGATAACCGGAAACCGTGTCATCGCCGGTATTGGCTACGTAGAGCAAGCGGCCGCTGATGTCGGCGAATAGGCTCGTGGGATTGGTGCCGGAAGCAAATGGCGATCCCGTGACAGCGGCGAGTGTACCCGTGTTGGAGATTGTGTAAGCGGAAACCTTGTTCGATCCGCTGTCGGCAACAAAAGCAAAGCTGCCGCTCGGATCAACGGAGATAGAAGCGGGCGCCGTGCCGGTCGCAAAGGGTGAACCGGCAATTCCCGCAGTAAGCGCACCCGTCGCGGGGTTCATGCTGAAGGCAGAGACAGTATTGTCAGACATGTTTGTGGCGTAAACATACTGTGGCGTGACGCTGACGCCTTGTGCGCCTTCCACCAGTGCAAACAAGTGATTGAAGGAGCTTTGTCCCAGCATCTGACTGGTCTGGCTGGGAATACCATTGGTCGAAGGAAAATTCGAGACGGCCAGCGGCCCTCCGGCGACTGGAACGCTATAGGCAAATTTTCCCGAGGAGCTGATGAAGTCAACTTCGGGCGCGCTGCCAAATGGCGAGCCATTGAGCTGCGTGAGGGCGCCGGAGGTCAAATCAATAGAGAAAATGGCCAGACCTGAGTTGGTGTAGATGTAGGCAAATTTCTCTGCCGAATCGATGAGGAAAGGCGCGCCACGGTTGTTGTTGATCGAAGTGAAAGGTGCGCCAGCCAGTCTTGTCAGTGCGCCGGTTGCGGGATCAACGCTGAAGGCATCGATGCAGGAACAACTGAATCCCTGCAAATACAGGCGGCGTCCCAATGGATCCATCGTGATGTTTGGCTGGACCACGGTCGCCCGCGGTAGACCCAAAGACGTGAGGGCGCCGGTAGAAGGATTAATGCTATAAGCACTGATGTTGTTCGAAGTCCAATTCGCAGCGTAGAGGAACTTACTAGTTGGGTCTATGACGATGGACGCGGTAAGCGTCCCGGCAGGAAAGGGAGAGCCTAGGACCGCAGTAAGCACACCAGTGACTGGATTGATTGCGAATGCAGCAACGGCATTGCTCGCGGCCGCATAAAGGAATTTACCCGCAGGGTCAATGACCGGCTGTTGATAACCGGCTCCGCCGAGGGAAACAGCAAGCGAACCTGCCGATGTCAGGCTGCCGTCGGAATTGATGACGTATTCCAGAATGGTGCTGGAGCTGGTGACATAGAGAAAGCGTCCCAGGGGATCTGCAACTAAACCAAAGTAACTTCCCCCGATAGAAAAATATCCGCGGTTGCGGAGCTGCCCGGTGGCCGCATCTACCACGAAGTAGCTGAGTGAATGCGCATCGGGCGCCGTCACGTAGGCAAAACGCGGCAGCAGAGCCTGCAACACCGTGAGACCAAGTGTTCCTTGAATGTTCCCGGGGCCGGTGGCTGTGATGGTGGTCGGCCCGGTCGAGATGGTGCTGGCAATCCCGACGCTGTTGATCGTTGCCACACCTGAAGCGGAAGATGACCACGTAGCTGTGGAGGTCAGATCCTGAACGCTTCCGTCCGTGTAATTTCCTATAGCACCGAACCCGCTCGGATGGGGCAGGTGGACTGAAGAGTTGCCACCAACCGTAATGGAGACCAGCGCCGGCGGCAACACGGTCAGCAAGGTTGAACCTGTTATCGCATTTGAAACCGCCTTAATGGTGGTGCTGCCCTGGGCCACAGTCTGCGCCAGCCCGGTTGTGTTGATGGTGGCGACAGAGGTCGTCGTAGATGACCAGGTAGCGGTGCTGGTGAGGTCCTGCGTGGAATTGTCAGTCAAAGTTCCGGTTGCAGTGAACTGCTGGCTTAACCCTAACGCGACGCCAGGATTGTTGGGCGTGACCGCAATGGAAACCAGGACGGGCGGGCCGATGGTAAGCACGGTGGAAGGATTGAATCCGCCATATTGCGCCTGAATGGTTGGCGTGCCTTGCTGCAAAGTTTTTGCCAGACCTTTGCCATCAACCGTTGCCTTCGTTAGGTCAGAAGAACTCCAAGTGGCAACACCGGTGGCGTCCAGAGTGCTGCTGTCAGCGTAGTGGGCAGTAGCGGTAAATTGCTGGGGTAACCCTTTCGGGACGGAAGGGGTCAAGGGCGCAATAGAAACTGAGGTCAACGCCGCTGCTGGTACGTGCACTATGGTGGAAATGTGTGCCGGTCCGGAAGCAGCGGTGATCGTCGCTACACCGGCCGCGTGCGCTGTCGCCAGCCCGCTGACAGGATCAATACTCACGACCGAGGGGGTGTCTGATCTCCATTGTGCAGTAACAGTACGTTGAGCTGCACCGTGCGCTGCGCCCTCAAAAAATGCTTCCTGGATGGTAAACGATAAGTTATTGCCTGCAGAAAGCGGGGGATTGGCAGGCGAAATGATTAACCGTACAGGGCTCTTTTGTTGTGCGTAGCTAAAGGCTGAAAAAATCGCCAGCGTCACGGACAGAAGGCAGCGCAATCCACGATAGGGCAGGGACATTCCGTTCTCCAGAGGGCAGATAAGATTCGTAGGGGGTACTTGGCGGATTATATGCCGAAAAGCCTGAGAACCAGGATATTTTTAAGAAGCATTCAGCACTCAGCTAATCCAGACTTTCTTGCCAACCCCAATTCAGGGGCGCTAACCCTTCAACTCAAGGCGGATATCTGCTGTGCATTTTTGTTACAAAAACACTTGACATGGACTACATATATAGTAGGATTGCAAACAACTGTAGTAGATATGAAATCTTAAACATTATGGCCTTACCAAAACTGACAAAGTTGGAACTGCAGATTATGGAAGCGCTCTGGAGCCGAGGTGCTGCCTCGATTCGGGAGATTCAGGAGACTTTTCCCGAGCGCGACCGGCCAGCTTATACAACCGTGCAGACCACCGTCTATCGCATGGAACGTAAGAAGGTGCTGCGCCGCGTCAAGAAGATCAGCAACGCGCATATCTTCGAGGCAACCATCTCGCGCCAGGCGGCGCACCGCAGATTGATTGACGAGCTGTTGGGTCTGTTTGGCGGCCGCACACAGCCGGTCATGGCGCACCTGATTGAGTCGGGCAAGCTCACCCTGAACGACGTGCAGGAAGCGGAGAAGGCTGTGCGAAGACTGGGGAGAAAGGACAAATCGGAATGAGCATTTATATGATCGCGGCATTTTCACCTCTGGCATGGACGATCCTGGGGACGTCGGTAGCCAACCACCTGTGGCAATCAACCCTCTTTGCCGCAGTGGCATGGTTACTGACGCTTGCGCTAAGAAATAACCGCGCCCAGGTGCGTTATTGGCTCTGGCTGGCTGCATCGGTGAAATTCCTGATTCCGTTCTCGCTGCTGATTGGCATGGGCAGCCACCTGGGATGGCCGAAGGCCGCTGTCGTCCTCCAGCCCGGAGTCTCCGTGGTGATGCAAGAGATCGGCCAGCCTTTTGCGCAAGCGACGCCACGTTACGCGGCTGTGCCGGCGGCCTCGACGGCTCTGCTCCCTGCGCTCCTGTTGGTCGTGTGGTTGTGCGGTTGTGTGGGCGTGCTTCTGTTTTGGTGGTCGCGTTGGCGGCGCGTGACCCGCGCAGTGTGCGGAGCTTTCCCGCTGCAATCTGGACGCGAACTCGATGCACAACGCCGCCTTGAGTCAAGAGGAATAGCGGGGCCGATCAAGATCATTGCCTCTAAATCTGCCTTGGAACCAGGTGTTGTCGGCGTCTTCCGCCCGGTCATGCTGCTGCCGGCAGGGATATCAGACCGGCTGACAGACGCGCAATTGGAGGCGATCATCGCGCACGAATTGTGCCACGTTCGCCGCCGCGACAATCTGCTGGCGGCGATCCATATGCTGGTGGAAGCTCTCTTCTGGTTTCATCCGCAGGTGTGGTGGATCGGGGCGCGGCTGGTAGACGAGCGCGAGCGCGCCTGCGACGAAGAGGTATTGCGCCTGGGCAGCGAGCCGCAGGCATATGCCGAAGGCATCCTGAAAGTCTGCGAATTTTATCTGGAATCGCCGCTGGTCTGCGTGACCGGGGTTACGGGATCGAATCTCAAGAAAAGAATCGAGGACATCATGACAAATCGCATAGCAAGCAAACTGGATTTCACCAAGAAGCTATTGCTTGCCAGCGTAAGCGTGGCGGCAGTGGTCGTGCCTATCGCCATCGGCTTTCTGAGTCCAATAGCAGGTCGAGCGCAGTCGCAGACCGAGGCTGCTGCCTCGCCGGTATTTACAAATGTTTCCATCAAGCTGCATCCGCCGGATAAGCCAGGAGAAATCAAGTCTTTGATGCTTCGAGAACCCGGAAGCTCGGAGTGGAAAGCGACAAACGTAACTGTAAGGCAGCTCATTCAGTCCGCATATGGACTCATCAATCGTGAAATTTCAGGAGGGCCAGACTGGCTCGCATCCGAAAAATACGATATCAGTGCGCAGGTTGAGCAATCCGCTAACCCTGACCAGATCAAGCCAAAGATCCAGAATCTTTTGGCGGACCGGTTTAAATTTAAATTCCATCGCGAAACGCAAGAGCTGCCGGTCTACGAGCTGGTTGCAGGAAAAAACGGGCCCAAGCTCAACGGGGTGGTGGCCGGCGACGTATTGCCTCACATGTTCCATATATCTATGACTGGCGGTCATCGCCATTTTGAAGCCAAACAGATTGGCATCTCGCAACTGGCAATCTTCCTGTCGGGTTCGACTGGGCGCCTAGTACAGGACAAAACTGGAATCCAGGGAGTTTACGATTTCAACTGGACTGGACGCCGGGAGACAGCCAATCTGTGATTACGGCCGTACAGGAGCAGCTCGGGTTCGAACTAAATCCGCAAACCGCACCCGTTGAAACCCTGATTATTGACAGCGTTGAAAAACCCTCCACCGACCAGCCAGGAACACAATCTGAATTCCAGTCACAGAGCAAGGATGTAGCGGGGCCGGCATTCGCGAGCGTATCCATCAAGCCAAGTGATGTTGAGCAAAAGGGCTGGTGGTCGCACGCTTATCCGGATGGCAGATTTGTGGTTCGCAATGCCAATCTAAAGGCTCTCGTTCAAAGGGCCTATGGCATCGACCTGGTTTCAATTCCAGATGCGCTGAATTCGCAAAGATATGATATCGACGCAAACGCGGCTGGTCCTGCGCAACCCGACCAGCTTGTGCTGATGCTTCGGACCCTCTTGAGCGCCAAATTCAAACTTGCATCTCACATCACAACCAAAGAGATGCCTGTCTATATGCTGGTTGTAGGACCCCAGGGACCAAAGCTCGGCCCCGTGGACCAGGCTGCGGACAAATGCGACTTCACCATCAAAGCTCCGGGGGGCGAAGCCCACATCGTGGGCAAGGGTACCACGTCATGCCTGGCCAATATTTTGAATTATCTAAGCCAGGCGGACCCTCCCTCGCTCGATCGTCCTGTATTAGACAACACCGGACTCAAAGGAGTCTTTGATTTTGATATCCCCGTAGATTTGGGGGCATCCTCTTCTTTCCATGCGGCCATGCAGCAGCTCGGCCTGAAACTGGAGGCCAATACCGCCAGCATGGAACTGCTCGTTATTGACCATGCGGAACAAGTCGCCGACTAAGGGCGCCGGTACGGCTACGGATTGTGGCCTTTGTTGACGCTGCAGCCACACGTCCCTCAAGCGCGAGTGGAAGCAGATTTACGGAACCGAACGAGAAGAGCGTATGGACCTAAACGGACGGCGTCTGGAGGCGCTTTGATGCGAGGCCATAGCCGGCTTGTCGAGATGATATTCCTGGCACTGGGGCACTTAGCATTTAGCCAAGTAAGAGCATTCAGCACTCAGCATTCAGCCAATACAAAATCTCTATATTCAAACAATAACTTCGAACGTGATCTTATGAGAACATAGTAAGCGTGAGGGTAAAAATACCCGTAATTCAGCTTTTCGTCATATTCTTGTAGACGTGGTTTAGCTGAATGCTGACTGCTGAATGCTCGAAAATAAGACCATTGCCGTAGCCATGTCGGGCGGTGTGGATTCCTCCACCGTCGCGGCCATGCTCCGCGCTGAAGGGCATAACGTCGTGGGGTTGACCATGCAGCTCTGGAACCAGCGTCGCCTTGCTGGGCGCGAGGGCATGCCCGAGCAGGTCCGGGGGCGCTGTTGTTCGATTGAAGATGTATACGATGCCCGCCGCGTGGCGGAGGTGCTTGGCATCCCTTACTACGTGGTCAACCACGAAGAGCGCTTTGAGCATGATGTGGTTCGTCCCTTCGTCGAAGAGTATCTCTCCGGCAGGACCCCGATCCCCTGCAGTTTGTGCAACAATCACTTGAAGTTTGATCAGTTACTCCTTACAGCACAACAGATTGGGGCTGACACCCTTGCCACAGGCCACTACGCCCAGGCGGAGTTCAATCCAGCCAGCGAGCGCTGGAACCTGCGCCGCGGAGTGGACCGCTCCCGTGATCAAAGTTACTTTCTTTTTGGCCTGACCCAGGAACAGCTTTGCCGTACCATCTTTCCCTTGGGCAACATGATCAAGCCACAGGTGCGGGAAAAGGCGCGCGCTTTGGGACTGGCGCCAGCGACAACCGAGAAGCCCGATTCGCAGGAGATATGCTTTGTCCCCGGCGGCGACTATAAGAAGTTCATTGATGCGTATCTGGCCGAGCAGGGTGAAGCTCTGCCCGATACCTCCGGAGAGTTAGTGACCCCTTCCGGCAAGGCAATAGGAGAGCACGGGGGCATACACCACTTCACCGTAGGCCAGCGCAAGGGACTGGGCGTAGCTACCGGCTCACCGCTCTACGTTCTGGAGATTCGTGGCGACAAGAAGCAGGTCGTGGTTGGCCCGGGCGACGAGTTGCAGTCAACTACTCTCCGTGCGCGGCGCATCAATCTGATTTCGGCTGCTCACCTCGATCAGCCCATGCGGATTACAGCCAAGATACGCCACCGCCACGAGCCGGCTTCGGCTACCGTACAGCAGACCGGCGACGACGAAATCACTGTGACCTTCGACCAGCCCCAGCGCGCCATTACTCCCGGACAGGCAGTTGTGCTGTATGACGGTGAGAACGTGGTGGGCGGGGGATGGATTGTTTAGCATTCAGCTAAAGACACGCCCTTTCAAGGTTACACGCAGTCAACACGCCGAAAGAGAAACTTCGCGCTGCAGTTCATCGGAGATGCCCCGATGCCCGGGTCTGGCATCCCTCGATCCAATCAAAGCTACCTCTGAGCTACCTCTGACCTGGGACGTACACGCGCCCGGCTGCTACTAACTCAGCATTTGGGACTTCGGTCTCAAGTTTGACACGCTGGTATCCGGCCTTCTTCCCAAGTCTGGCAAGAAAGGTGAGCCTGTATTGATGTTTGAACCGGTCGGTCAATTGTTGCAAATAAGGCGCGAAGGCAATGGGCATTTCAAAGCCCTGGAAGTAAGCTTCGCCTCCGGTTTCGTCCGCGAGCCGGGAGAGGTTGCTTTGGCCCCAATTCAACCGCCAGAAACTATGGCTTGGATGTCCGCTCGGTGAAGCGTAAATGGAATAAATCTGGACTCCAGCCCGCTGGGCCTGATCAATTGTCTGGTCAAGATAAGTATCGCTCGGTCCCGGTTGAAGATAATCTACACCGGAGGAAATGAGGAGAACCTCGCGGCTAGCGGTGCTTTCGGGCCAGTGCTTGATCATATCTGTGATGGCCGTGTACGGACTCGCCCCTCCCGCTCCAGAACCTAGAGGCAGGCGCAAAGCCTTGGCTGCCAGAGCATGGTCATTGGTCAGATTCTGGACGATATTCACGTCGCCGTTGCGTATATATCCGACAGCGATCTTCGTCGTGGCCGGCTGGCTGGTGATGAATTTGCGAAGGTCATCGAGCTGCAAACCGAGTGTGGTGTCGGTAGAGTCGTCAATAAGAACAAAAAGCTCAACCCCAGCCGGGTCTGCCTGCAATGGAACCCAGTCTTTCACCTCGGCTCGATTACCTTCTTGAGAGACCACGACATCCTCGCGGGAAATCGAGGGGACCTCCTTACCATGCTTGGCTTCGACTGAGACAATCATGCTTACTGGAATGGTTGCAGGAGAAACCCCTTCCAGGGGCGACCAGACGGCAGGCAATGCGATGACGACTGCCAACGCAAAAAGCATCAGACATTTTTCGATTTGTTTTCTCATTGTTCCTCCTCTGAAATTCAGCTTTTGGAATTTCGGTTTGCTTTGAGGACATTCGGAAGACGTTACGTCACTTTGCGGGAAAGGACTTTCAGCGACTTCGCTCTGGATGCAAACATGCAAAAAACTTTCGGCCGCTTTGTGGAGCGGGCTAAGGGTCGGCACAAAATGCGCAGAACTCTAGACAAAAACTCTAGATAAACAACTCCTCATCCTGCGGCAGGCCTTCCTGGGGATGGTTGTGGCCTCTACGGCGGAGCAGAGTCTGAAGTCCTACAGTGAGCCCACTAATAATCCCGGCGATATGGCGCACCGGCGATATGACGGAGTGCTGAATAATTTCAGTGGTTTCCTCCACCCGGTCCATGGCGCGGCTGATCATGTCATCGGCGCGGACCACCTGCAGCCGCGTGCGGTCAATAATGTCGCTGACCGTGGTATCCATGCGCTCGACTTGGGAGCGCAGTGAGGTGGAGGTGACTGCCAGGTTTTCCGTGATGGTACGCAGTTTCTCGCGCGAGTCTGTAAGGATGGTGCCGGCAGCGTCCAGCACGGGAATAGCGCGCTTGTGCACTTCGCTGGTCATCGCTTCCACGCGCGCGCTGGTTTTCTTGAATTGGAAATACAGCGCAGCCAGGATTAGCATTTGCAGCAACACAGCCAATCCTATGATGACAATAAATATTTGAAGCCACATTTCCATAGATACAGAGCGTTCAGTAAGTGGTATTAAGATTTCTCTGTGGTTGCCGTGTCCCGGTATGCCTGGCGTCCGGCTTCATAAGCAGCTTTGAACTGTTCTTTCTGCTGCTTCACGGCGTCTTTGCCTTTGGATGCCCATTCGGTTACCTGTTCACGGGCGGCCGAGCCCTTGGTGACCAGATAATCGCGGCCCTCTTCGGCGGCGTCCAAAATGGCTTGCCGTGTTTCCCGCCCCGAACGTGGAGCATAGAGCACGCCCACCAGAGCTCCCAGCCCCAAGCCTGCTAAAAACCACATGATGGCGTTACTGCCGTCGCGATCTGACATGTTGTCCTCCCAGAACAAATAGCAAAGGTGCTGATGGTAACACACAAACGTTCAGCACTCCAATTGCCTTTACTCATAACCATTCTACGGCTTCTGCGTGGGCCTGAGCACTATTTCGCTGGCAAAAGATTGCGGCGCCTGGGTAACCAGCATAGCCACAACATGAGCAACGTCGTCAGGACGCAACATCTTGCTCTTGTCTCTGCCGGTATGCGGCGAAAGCTCGGTATCCACCGAGCCAGGGCAAACCACCGAGACGCGGATGTTATGGCCCCGCAGCTCCTCGGCCACAGAATATGTCAATCCGTTCAACCCCCATTTGGATGCGGCATAGGCAGCTCCGTTTGCCAGCGCATTTTTCCCGGCAATTGAGGAGATGTTCACAATGTCCCCGCTGCGGGCGCGGATCATCATCGGCGCAAAGGCCCGAATACAGTAATACACGCCCCGCAAATTGGTGTTAAACACCTTATCCCATTCTTCCGGAGCAAGTTGGTGTAGGGGAGTGCCAAAAGCGCCTACTCCGGCGTTGTTGACCAGGATATCTGATCGCTGAAAGGTTTTCTCCACACGCGCGGCCAGGGCCTCCACTGCGCGCAGGTCGGTCACATCACAGGCCATGGTTTCACACTGGCCGCCGTGTGCCGCAATGGTTCGAGCTGTCTCTTGCAGTGCGGCCGGCGTGCGGCCACAAAGGATGGTGTTCGCCCCCATCTGGGCGAGTCTTTGTGCGATCGCGGCGCCTATGCCGCGGCCGCCACCCGTAACAACGGCGATCTTCCCGCTGAGCGTACCTTCCATGATCTTTCGCCTTTCTCCTTTTCTTCACACCGCTGGTGTGAAGCTTCCAACCAAGCAGCATACAATTTGCATCTTACAAAACACAGAGCAAATTTGGCTCGTATGCGGCACAATCGCTCCCCAGGCTGTGCCGCGTTGGAGCTTGCAGAGCAGAAACCCTTAGATGAAAACCCGAAGGAGTATCTAAACTTGCTATTGCGAGGCTGCATTTCTATAATGCCAAGCTTCGGGTGGAATTCCGTCAGGCCACAGCTTTTCAACCAGGGAAAATCGAGGGCTGGCACCAAGTTAGAACTGTTCTACCTGAGATCTCGTGACCCAAATTGTTCTGAACTGAAGGAGCTATGATGAAGAAGCTGAACCTGCTTGCCATTTGGGTACTCGCGGCCGTTGTCGCGGGCATGGCACAGCAAACTACCACCCCAACTAGTGCCCCGCAAACCACCACCCCAACCACTGCCCCACCGACCACGACCCCACCCGCTACTGGTGACCAAGTTTGTCAGCCGGCGACGGGAGAGCCACAGAAAAAAGAGATTAAAGATCCTGCTGAATACAATGCATACGTGAATGCCACGGGCATCACTGATCCTGCTACCCGTGCGAACGCGCTCGAGCAGTTCATTGCCCAGTATCCCACCAGTGTTGTAAAAGATGATGCTCTCGAGCAGCTTATGGGAGCCTACCAGCAGGCGGGTAATCCCAAAGCTTTGGATGCAGCTGAGCGTGTTTGGAAGGCGAATCCTTGCAACGTGCGCGCTTTGGTGGTCCTGGCCTACAACACGAAGATTAGAGCCGAGTCAGAAAATCCTCCGAATCCGCAGACGGCTGCGCTTGCCGTAAAGTACGGTGAGGCCGGCTTACAGGCGCTCAAAACTTACGCCAAGCCTGATCCCATGAAGCCTGAGGATTTTGAAAAATTCAAAATCATCGCTCTGCAGGTTTTCAATGGCACTGCCGGGCGCGGTTCCTTGAACAATAAGGATTATCCTTCGGCGCAAAAGTATTTCCAGGCCGCCCTCGAGACAGAACTTCGTATGGATCCCAACGATCCCGGGCAATTGCAGAATGTATATCCGTTGGCGATTGCTTATCTGACGCCCAAGCCCATTAATGTGGTTGGTCTGTGGTATATAGCGCGTGCCGTCGCTCTGAGCCAGGGTGCCGCACAAGCCGAGATCGCCAAATATGGCAAAGCCAAGTATTACTACTATCACGGCGACTATGATGGCTGGGATCAGGTCGTGGCCCAGGCCGCTACCCAGACCACCCCTCCGCCTAACTTCACTGTTACTCCTGCTCCCACACCGGCTGAACAGGTGAAGAAAATCGCGGAATCCAAAGATCCTAAGCAGATGGATTTCGGCGAGTGGCAGCTTATTTTTACCTATGGCGACCAGGCAACTACAGATCGTGTGTGGAACGCTATCAAAGGCGTGCCGCTACAGTTTGAGGCTCAGGTGCTCGATGTCAAACCAGAAAGCCTTATGCTGGCAGCGACTCAGGATGCCATTGACGCCGGCAAACCTGACGTGGAAGTGACGATGGCCGTACCCATTCCGGCAGCCCGAATGCCGAAAGTCGGAACTTCGATCAAGCTGCAGGCAAATCCGGCTTCCTATGACAAGACCCCCTATCTGATGCACATGGATACGGGTAAGCTTGCTGTGGCTAAGCCGGCGGGTCATGTTGCGCCTCACAAGCCGTTGCATCACACGCATAAATAAGTAAGTAATCTGCTTCAGTTGAAGAATTAAAAGGCAGCCCCACGAGGCTGCCTTTTTATTTTATACGGGAAGTTTGCAATTGCTTTTAAAGATCCGTGTCAATCCGTGGCGAAAATTTCTCAAAAACTGCGATAATAGGATGTAAGATTTTTCGCGGCCTCAAACTCTAATCCGTACAGGAGTTCCTTCCATGGCAACAGCGACCGAGATCAAACCGCTGATCAATTACAAAGTAGATGAAGGCGTAGCCGTCATCGAGATGCACGACCCGCCGGCCAATACCTACACCTATGAGATGAACCGGCAGCTCGATGACGCCATCCTGCAAGCCCGCATGGATAACAACGCGCATGTCATCCTGCTCACCGGCGCGGGTGACAAGTTTTTCTCCGCTGGCGCGAACATCCGTATGCTGGCCAGCGTGGATCCGACCTTCAAGTATTACTTCTGCCTGCACGCCAACGAGACCCTGTTGCGTCTGGAGCACACGCCCAAACTGGTGATCGCCGCGATCAACGGTCATTGCGTGGGTGGTGGACTTGAAATCGCCATGGCGGCTGATATCCGCATAGCACGCAAGGACGCAGGCAAGATTGGCCTGCCCGAAGTCAACCTGGGCGTGCTGCCTGGGACCGGAGGAACTCAGCGCCTCTCGCGCATGGTAGGCAAATCCAAGGCCATTGAGCTGATGGTAATAGGGAATACCTTTTCCTTCGAAGAAGCCAAAGAGTTGGGGATTCTCAACGACATCTTTGAGCGCGAGAACTTCATGGAAAACATCATGGATTACGCCCGCCAGTTCTGCCCACCCAATAAAGCGTCCAAGGCCGTAGGACGAATCAAGCGCGCGGTGCAGACGGGCTGGGAAATCCCGATGGAATCGGCGCTGGCAGTGGAGCGAGAGAACCAGCAACTACTCTTCCAGAGTGAAGACGCCAAAGAAGGTCTGAACGCTTATGTAGAGAAGCGCCCAGCAACCTTCAAGGCCAAGTGAAATCTAACTTCGTGCCCTTTGTGGTTAACCGTATTACGGAGATTCTCTATGGCTTCCATGTTAAAAATCGGCACCTTCGGCGATTGGGTTGGATTGTTTGAAGATTGGCGCAGAGAGATCGGCGTGAACCCTAAAGAAGTCTCCGATTTCAAATTCGAGACCCTCTACGGCGCCATTGAGACAGTGGAGATCCAGTTCGGCCACTACAAGGGCCAGCGCAAGTGGGAGAACCTGCGCAAGGTCCCCACGCAGAACATGCGCGATGCGCTGATGAACCTGATCGTCTATCAGGGCGATACCGAGTTTGCCAGCGTTGAGCAGCAGCGCTACTTGTTCAACTCCTCGCCTAGCGAATATGATCGTCGCGCTCTCACCCGCGTCATGATCGAAGAGATGCGCCACGGCTGGCAGATGTGTGCCCTGCTGATCGAGCACTTCGGACACTCCGGCAAAGTCGAGGCACAAAAAATGCTCGAGCGCCGCGCCTTCGAGAACAAGCGCCTGCTCGGTTCTTTCAACGAAGACGTAGATAACTGGCTCGATTTTTTCTGCTACACCGATTTTGTGGATCGTGACGGCAAATTCCAGCTTCAGATGCTTAAGTATTCTGCTTTCGCGCCGCTGGGCCGCTCCATGTCGTACATGCTGCGGGAAGAGGCCTTCCACATGGGTACGGGCAACACCGGCTTGCAGCGCATCGCCGAGGCGGGTGTGCTACCGGGCTGGCTGATGCAAAAGTATCTGAACAAATGGATTTCCAGCGCCTATGACCTCTTCGGCACAGATCATTCTTCTTCCGCCCACTGGGCTTATGTTTGGGGCCTCAAGGGACGCTACGATGAACTCAAGAACCAGGGAGGCGCGCAACTCGATGACCTGAACGATTACAGCCGCCGGTTGTATCACGATGAGGTTGCGGGTCTGCTGGCGCGCATCAGTGCAGGTCAAAAATCCGGACAGCCTGAGTTGTACACGCCTGACATCAAATTCAATCGCCACATCGGGCGCTACGCCGGCATGAAGTTCCACTCGCGGACCGGTGAACCGTTGGATGAAAAGTCCTATCAAGAACATTCGGAAGAATGCATGCCGGGCCCCAAAGACCGCAAGTTGTTGCTCGACATCCTGGCTGCGGAAAAAAACTGGATCACTCCCCGCGTCGGCGTGCGCGATCCGCTGGAAACCATCGGCGAGCCGCGTAAATCGGCCATGACCACGCCGATCATTAATTGAGTGATTGATTCATCGGGTCATTTTCTCATTGGGTAATCGGGTAATTTGGTAATTTGACGACTTGGCAATGAATTGCACAATTACCAAATTACTCAATTACTCAATTTCTCTCTGCGCCTCCGCGGTTAATTGATCTCATGCCAACGACCTACAAACAAGTCCAGGTAATCCTCGATCCTCCCGCAGCCAAAATCACGTTGGCCAATCCACCGCTGAACGTCATTGATGTCCCTATGATGGAAGAGCTTGCCGAAGCTCTTAAGCAACTCGAACCACAACCCGAAGTTTCTACCATTATTTTCTCTGGCAGCGAACAGAATTTTTCTGCCGGCGTAGATGTTGCCGCCCACACACAGGATAAAGTCCGTGAGATGCTGGCCAAATTTCACACCATCATCCGCGCCATCGTCAACGCAAAGAAGGTCACAATAGCCGTGGTGCGCGGCAACTGCCTGGGAGGCGGGGCCGAGCTGGCCATGGTCTGTGACATGGTTTTTACCACCCGCGACGCCCATTGGGCCTTTCCTGAAATCAAGCTGGGATGCTTCCCGCCGGTCGCCTCCGTCGGCCTGGCAGCGCTCGTTGGCCAAAAGCGTGCGGCAGAGCTGGTCCTGACTGGCCGTCAAATCTCCGGCGCAGAGGCTCTCACAATGGGATTGGTCAACGCTGCTGTGGAGGGTGAAGAACTCGCAACCGTCGTAGATGAAACCCTGAAGCGCCTTTCGAAACTAAGTCCCGCATCCCTGGCTGTAACTAAAAAAGCGGTGTACTGTTGGGACGCGATGCACTTTGAGAAAGGCCTGGCCCGTGCCGAACAGATTTACCTGGAAGAATTGATGAAGACGGAAGACGCGCAAGAGGGAATTAAGGCCTGGCTGGAAAAGCGCGACCCGACTTGGAAAGCAAAATGATAAAGAACCCGCAGAACTCCGAGCACTACACCTGGGGGAAGAATTGCGACGGCTGGCATCTGGTGAAAGATAACAGACTGAGCGTGATCTACGAGCGCATGCCTCCGGGAACTTCAGAAGCGCGTCATTATCACAACCAGGCCCAGCAGTTCTTTTTTATTCTCGAGGGTGCAGCGGTTCTTGAAGTGGAAGAGAAGGAGTTTACTCTGAATCGACAAGACGGGTTACACATCTCTCCGGGCCAGGCTCATCGAATCTTCAACAAATCCGAAAATGACTTGGTATTTCTTGTAATATCGCAGCCGCCATCGCACCGCGACCGGGTTAACACAGAAAGTTAGGAAAACATGGATTACGAAATCCCAGCGGACGAACTTAAGATCAAGCTGACCGCGAAAGAACCTTTGACGATTCTTGATGTCCGCGAGCCGTGGGAATACGCCGCAGCACGTATTGAAGGCAGCAAGCATATACCGATGGGCGATGTGCCTGCACGCGCCCACCAGGAGCTCGATCCCGAGGAGCACATTGTCGTAATTTGCCACCACGGCGTGCGTTCGTTAAACGTGGCCCATTGGCTGCGTCTGCAAGGATTCGAGAAAGCACAATCTTTGCAGGGTGGTATTGACCATTGGTCGCGCACCATTGATTCCAAAATACCTGTGTATTGATGTACCAACGCGCTAAATAGCCATGCTACAGAGATGAGTAAACTCTTAGCAGTACAATGAGCTTAGATGCGCTAGGTTGAATCGCAAACGGTAAAAGCCAATAGCGAATAGCTAAAAGCTTCTTTTTCATGCCCAAACAACTCATCGAGCTTCGCGTCAACGGCCGGAACTATGAGATTGCGGTTGAGCCCAGCCAACTGCTGCTCGATTGCCTGCGCCAGGATTTGCAGCTTACCGGCTCCAAGCGCGGCTGTGATGATTCTTCTTGTGGCGCTTGCACTGTACAAGTAGATGGCATTCCCGTGCTTTCCTGCACCATGCTGGCGGCAAGCTGCCAGGAGCGCGAGATTACGACGATTGAAGGAGTAGCTGAGCATGGCTGTTTGGCGGCGATCCAGAAGGCCTATGGCGAGTGGGGAGGCGCGCAGTGCGGCTTCTGTACGCCCGGCTTCATTATGACGGTGAAGGCCTTGCTGACACATAATCCTGAGCCGACAGATGAAGATATCCGCCACGCTCTCAGCGGAAACCTGTGCCGTTGCACCGGATACACACAGATGTTTCAGGCCATAAAATCAGCAATCGAGGCTGAGCAAAAGGGAATAGCGGCGGGGAAATAATTTTTACCGCAGAGGCGCGGAGAAAACCAAAACAAAACCTAACCACAAAGTGCACAAAGGCAGACGAAGGACACAAGACAAACCTTCATAGATTTTGAGTGAGATTAGTACAGAGACGCGAAACAATGAAATTGACTAAAAACTCCGCGTCTCCGCGGTTAAAAAGGTTTAAGCAAATGTCTGATTTCTCGATCATCGGCAAGCGCATCGCGCTCATTGACGCCGCCGCCAAGACCACCGGCCAGGGCAAATACACTGATGATCTCTCGCTTCCCGGAATGCTTGTAGGCAAGATTCTGCATTCGCCCTACCCTCATGCCCGCATCAAGAAGATTGACGCCTCGCGCGCGCTGGGGCTTGAAGGAGTAGTCGCGGTGGTTACAGGTGAAGATGCGCCCAATCAATACGGCATTCTTCCCGTGGGTCACGACGAAACCGCGCTCGCCGTGGATAAAGTCCGCTACATCGGCGATAACGTGGCTTGCGTATGTGCGATATCTGAGGCCATTGCAGAAAAAGCACTGGAGTTGATTGATGTCGAATATGAAGTCCTGCCTGCATACTTCGATCCGGAAGACTCCATGAAGGCGCAGAACGACCTCATTCACGAGCACAAACCAAAAAATATTGAAAAAGAGTATCACCACGTCTTCGGCGAGCCCGAGAGGGCACTTGCCGGCTCCGATCATGTTGCCGAGGCACGCTACATCGCCAATGAAGTGACGCATGCGGCCCTGGAGCCACACTCCACGCTGGCCAGCTTTGAATATGATTCGCAGACCGGCCAACCCGGACGCCTGACAGTATGGTCCTCCACCCAGGTCCCGTATTACCTGCAGCACAAGCTCTCCATTGTTTTGGAGCTGCCCATGTCGCAGATTCGCGTCATCAAGCCGCTGGTGGGCGGCGGCTTCGGCGGCAAGAGCGAAGTTATTCCGCTCGAAATCATCGCCGCCGTCGCTGCGCGCAAAGCCAAAGCTCCGGTCAAGATTACCTACACACGCGAAGAGGTCTTCTGGGCGCATCGCGGACGTCCGCGCACCATCATTGATCTCAAAACGGGAATGAGAAAAGACGGTCGCATCACTGCCGTCGCCGCCAAAGTTATCCAGGATGGCGGCGCTTACTGCTCCTATGGCATCGTCACCATTCTTTACTCTGGTGCTCTACTGAATGCGATTTACGATATCCCTAACGTGCGCTTCGATGGTTACCGTGTCTTGACCAACAAGCCGGCTTGCGGAGCTATGCGCGGCCACGGAACCGTCAACG
Organism: Terriglobales bacterium; assembly: GCA_035487355.1. NCBI lineage: Bacteria > Pseudomonadati > Acidobacteriota > Terriglobia > Terriglobales > Terriglobales bacterium. The sequence continues at coordinate 64,228 of DATHMF010000109.1, forward strand.
TGCGCTTCGCCTTTGAGTCACAACTTGATGAGCTGTGTGTCAAAGTTGGCAAAGATCCTGCGGAGGTACGCCGCATCAATCTGCTGCGAGCGCCCTGCATCACGGTCAATGGTCTGCGGGTGCAAAGCTATGGCTTGCCGGAGTGCCTGGATAAAGTTATTGAGCGCTCCGGATGGCGCGCACGCAAGGTCAAGCTGAGCCGCTCCCGTGGTCTAGGACTGGCTTGCAGCCACTATGTCTCGGGCGCAGCCAATTCGATCATTCGCTCTGACATGCCGCACTCCACGGTCAATATCAAAGTGGACCGCGACGGCGGGGTCGTCATCTACACCGGCGCCTCTGAGATCGGCCAGGGCTCCGACACCATGGTGGCCCAGATTGTCGCTGAGGCACTGGGCTGCACATTGCAGCGCGTGAAGGTGATTGCCGCCGATACCGATCTCACGCCGGTGGATATCGGCTCATATTCCAGCCGCGTGACCTTCATGAACGGCAATGCCGCATTGCAGGCGGCGAAAGAGGTTCGGCAAAAGATAGCAGCCGCAGCCGCCAGAAAAATGACCTGCGCTGCGGAAGACATCATGATTCGCAGCGATCAGGTGACCAAACGGGGAAGCAACGGCGTTCCACCTCCGGCGGCTGAAGCTACCAACGTAGCCACTGCTTCTGGCCGCGTTGAAGGACAAATCCTCCGCGACTCCGTTCAGCAGCAACGCAAAGATGATGGTCCAAAAGAGCGTATGAGTTTTGAAGAAGCCGTCGTTGCCGCCATGGATTTTCACGGCACACTCACCGGCACCGGTTCCTATGCGCCTCCGGTTGAAGCTAAAGGCGGCAAGCATAAGGGCGCGGGCGTGGGCCCATCGCCAGCATACTCTTACTCAGCGCAAGTCGCCGACGTGAGCGTGGATGAAGAGACCGGCCAAGTTACCGTCCACAAAGTTTGGGCAGCGCATGATTGCGGGCGCGCCCTGAACCCGGTTTCCGTCGAAGGACAAATCATCGGCTCGGTCTGGATGGGCCTCGGACAGGCCCTGCAGGAAGAGATGGTCTGGAAAGACGGCCTGCTCATGAATCCCGGACTTCTGGAATACCGTTCGCCATCATCGGCGGAGTCGCCGGAGATTGAAGCCATCATCGTGGAGAGTATTGATCCCGAAGGTCCGTATGGGGCCAAAGAGGCCAGCGAAGGTTCAACCGCAGCCGTGATTCCTGCCATCGCCAATGCCATTTACGACGCGGTGGGAATCCGCCTGCGCGAAGCGCCATTCACGCCCGAGCGCGTACTGGCCGCGCTGCAGGCCAAAAGATCGGGAGGCAAGAAGATTGATATGACCAACCATATTGATCCCACAGCGCCAACACACTTTCGCGAGCACGGCGGCTCGCTTTGCTATAAAGACCGCGGACCCGAACGCCACCCGCATGATCCCGCGCGGCGCACCACAGAAGCCGAAGCCGGAGGCAACGATTGAGTCTGCCATCTTTCAAATTGCTGCGCCCGCGTACGATCCCGGAAGCGGTAGAGTTTCTTGGAATGCACGCCGAAAAAATTCAAATCCTCGCTGGCGGCACGGATATTATTCCTTCCATGAAGCAGCGGCTCTTTGAGCCCGAGTTTATGCTCGATATCCGCTCTATAGACGACCTGCAAAGCATCCGCGTTGTTCCCGGTTTAGGAATGGAGATCGGCGCTTTAACTACACTTTCTAAGCTCGAAGATTCCGAATACGTGCGCAGAAGTTATCCGGTGCTCCACGAAGCGGTGAAGACAGTAGCTTCGCCTCTCTTGCGCAATATGGGCACGCTTGGCGGCAACATCTGCCTGGATACGCGCTGCGTCTGGTACAACCAGTCGCTCACCTGGCGCAAATCCTGCGGCTTCTGCATTAAAAAAGATGGCGACCTCTGCCACGTGGCCCCCGGAGGAAAGCGCTGCTGGGCCGCGTTTTCTGGCGACACCCCCGCAGCGCTGCTCTGCCTGAATGCCGAACTGGAAATCGCTGGCCCTAAGGGCTTCCGCAGAATGCCTCTCAATGATTTCTATACAGGCCTTGGCGAGACGCCTATCAAACTGGATCGCTCAGAAATGCTGGTCCGGGTTTTTCTGCCAGAATCCTATGCCGGTTGGCTTGGAGCATATAAAAAGCTGCGCATTCGCGGCTCTATTGATTATCCTTTGGCGGGAGCTGCCGTCGCGTTGAAACAGCATGGCACCAGGGTTGAGGACGCCCGCGTTGCCATCACCGCGGTGAATCCTGCTCCCTATCTTGTTCCGGAAGCACCGCACGCGCTGATTGGCAGGCCAGTGAATGAACATAGCGCCATTGTCGTGGGCGAATTGGCCGCACACATAGCCAAGCCACTGACCACGTCGGCGCTTACTCCCGAATATCGCCGCGAGATGATTAAGGTGTTTGCAAAAAGGGCAGTGCTCGAGGCAGCAAACGTTAAGTACGGCTCCGCAAACTGAGAATAGAGAACTAGATTTGATTACCGACTGCCACGTCCACATTCAGCCCCTGGAGATGCTCAAAGCCGGGGCGCTTGAAGCTTTTAAAAAGAAGCGGCCGAACTTCGATCAGGTGATTGAGTTCTGCCGTTCGCCCAAAGCCTTTCTCAAGCACTTGGATGCCATCGGTGTCGGCCGTGCTGTGCTCATCAATTATGTTGCTCCTGAGGTCATGGGGTTCACAACTGAAGTCAATGAGTTCGTCGCAAACTATGTCAAAGAAAGTCCTAAGCGTCTGATTCCCTGTGGCAGCCTGCATCCGCGGCATACGGCCAATGTTCTCGCAGATATGGAGAAGATTGTGCGCCTCGGCATCAGGATGATTAAAATCCATCCGCCACACCAGTTGCTTTACCCCAATGATTATTTGAACGGCGTGAAAGAGCTGGAGATCATCTACCGCGCCGCCGAAGCCAACGGAATTCCTATTATGGTACACACTGGGACTTCTATCTTTCCCGGTGCACGCAATAAATACGGCGACCCCATGTATGTGGATGACGTCGCCGTGGATTTCCCCAAGCTAAAAATTCTGCTGGCCCATGGAGGCAGGCCGCTCTGGATGGAGCATGCTTTCTTCCTGATCCGCCGCCATCCCAATGTTTATCTCGATATCAGCGGAATCCCGCCTAAAGCTCTGCTACGCTACTTCCCGCGTCTGTCAGAGATAGCGCCCAAGACTTTGTTTGGCACAGATTGGCCCGGCCCAGGCGTGCTTGATATGAAACAGAATCTCGAAGATTTTCGTGCTCTGCCGCTGACCCGGGAAATTCAGGAGCAGATATTAGTTAAGACGGCATTGAGCATCTGGCCTGCGTAGTCTGCCGCTGGCCTGTTCATTTTTTCTTGTCCGGCTTCCTGGTGAGTTCCTTCACCAGTTCGTCGGCCTTATAGATTTTTCGCAGCGCTTCCAGAATGCCGCGCGAATCCACGCTGACCCCGCGGCCGACGGTCTCGTCATACATGAAGCGCCAGGTAAGGGACTGGATATTGCCGTCAAAGATCACGCCCACGATCTGGCCATCTTTATTCACCACCGGACTTCCCGAACTTCCACCAAGAATATCCACTGCGGAAACGAAATTAAGGGGAGTTTTCAACTGGACCTTTTTTCGCCTTGCGGTCCAGCTATCCGGCAATGCGTAGGGTGGTTTGCTGTCGTGTTCTTTGACGTGATCAAAGGCCCCGCCGATGTCGGTCAATGCCGGAATTTTGCTTCCTTTGGGCAAATAGCCTCGCCCGTCTTCGGTATAGCCTTTCACTTGTCCATAGCTCAAGCGGAGGGTGAAAGTTGCGTCTGGGGAAAAATGCAGACCTATTTGCAAGCGTGATTGAGCGATGAGGGCTCCATCCTGCTGGATCACAGACTCCACCTCAGTATCAAAACGTTTGCGCAAAGCGCGGGCGGCCGGATCAACTACACGCATCATCGCAATGAGTGGATCGTCACTATTCGCGATTGCCGCCGCCCCGCCTTCGTAGAGTTGTTTGCGGAAAGCAACCTCGTCGAGCCGGGTGTTGGCAATGGCATTGTTCGCTATATCTTCGGGGCTTTTGCCTTGCAGTACTTTCACCACAACTGCATTGTCCGCGCCCAACTGTTTCTGCATCTCTTTCAGCGAGTCGGCCAGCACAACCGTTTCAAGCTGCTTGTAAATAGGAGCAGGAGAAAAAAGTTCGCTCTCCAGCGAAGGCAAGGCAGAATCCCGATACTCGCGCAGCCGCTCTCCGTTGGGCTTGCTCTTCTCCTCGCCAACGCGGACCAACGTCCGGGCAAACCATGCCAATTCTCCTCGAAAACCATACTGTAGTTCCAGAAAGCGGTAGGGCAGAAAAATTTGATGATGCACTTCCAGGGCTTTGTCAATGTGTAGATAGGCCGCAAATGCGCGTTTGCCCGCCGGAGAGTTTCGGTAACGCAGGAGCTGAATGCGCTCATCCATGATCTTGTGGCGCATCAGGCTAGGATCGTTGAAGGCTGCGTTGAACCCGCTGACTGCCTTAAACGAATTCTGCAATCTGAAAATGTCTTTATGGGCAATGCGTGCATTCTCGGCAGATTGCGCGGCAAAATCTTGCAGTAACCGGATGCGCCGTTCGTAATCCTTGAGCACGAACGGATACTGGATTGTCTTCAAAAAAAAGATCTGGTTGACCGTATCTTGCCGTTGCGATAACCCGGGATTGCCGGAGACAAAGACCAAATCGCCTTCTTGTACCCCTTTCTTAGACCACTCCAGGTAATCCGCCACATGAACTGGCTTTCCGTTTTCGTACGCGCGAAAAAAAGCCACATCAAGGTCATAACGGGGATATTCGAAGTTTTCCGGGTCGCCTCCAAAAAATGCGGCGTCGAACTCAGGCGCAAACACCAGGCGCACGTCTGTGTATTTCTTGTACTGATAGAGATGGAATAAAGCGCCCGAATACAGAGCAACGACCTCGCAGAGCATGTCCGCAGCCTTGGCGCAGTCTTTTTCGATTGCCGCCATGGCAGCCTGTTGTGCTTTGCTGGCATCCGCGCCCGAAGCACCCGGCTTGACTGCGGCATTCACCTGCGTGGTTACATCGGTTACCTGCTCGAGCACGTTAAGCTCCAGGTCCGGGCAGAGAGGTTCCTGTTCGCGGGTTTTCGCATAAAACCCGGTTTTCAAGTAATCATGAGCGGCCGTAGAAAGGCTATGCAGGCAATCTGAGGCCACGTGATGGTTGGTTAGAATCAGGCCATCGGCAGAAACAAACGCCCCTGATCCGTACTTGAATCGAATGGAAGAAAGCTGCAAATGTTTGAGCCACGGATCGGTGACCTCAAATCCGTACTTGGTTTTGATTTGGGCCTTGGGAACGGCGGTGTAGAGCCACATGCCATCATCGGCAACGGCACTACCCGCCAGAAGGCCAATAATGCAGATCAGCAATAAAATTTGGAATCTCATGCACCTTGTCGGCTAAACTGTCTCACAATGTAAGCAGAAATCATACCAGCGGTTTGTGGTAGCCGCGACTTTTGCGATATAAAAGTATAGTTACGCAGAGCAGTGCGAGGGTATTCATGTCAACCACAACAACCCCGGCGAAAGGCCTGGAAGGCGTTGTCGCCGCAACATCCAGCATTTGCTATATAGACGGCGAGCGTGGAATTCTGGCCTATCGTGGTATTGATATTCACGACCTGGCCCAATATTCGACGTTTGAAGAAACATGTTTTCTGCTTTGGAACGGCCGCTTGCCTAAAGCCCAGGAATTGGAGCAATGCCGGAAAGATCTGGCCGCCGAACGTAAACTTGATGCCAACATCCTCAGCTTTTTGCGGCAGTTTCCCAAGGACGCCTCCCCCATGGAGGTGCTCCGCACCACCGTCTCGGCGCTCTCCTTCTATGACGCCGATGACAAGCGTAACGATCACGACGCCAATGTGCGCAAATCCCGTCGTCTGACATCTCAGATCGCCATGATCGTGGCTGGCTTTGATCGCATTCGCAAGGGCAAAGATATAGTGGCTCCCGATCCCTCGCTTTCTCATGCCGCCAATTTTCTTCTGCTCTTGAATGGCCAGAAGCCCTCTCCTACGGCAGAGCGCGCCCTGGATACCGCTCTCATCTTGCACGCCGACCACGAACTCAATGCTTCCACCTTTGCGGCGCGTGTTACTGCGGCCACGCTCGCTGATATGCATTCCGCGATCACCAGTGCTATCGGCGCCCTGAAGGGGCCTCTGCACGGCGGCGCCAATGAAGAAGTCATGAAGATGTTGTTTGCCATTGATAAGGCCGGCGAGGACCCCGTGGAACATGTGAAGGAGATGTTGGGGAAGAAGCTAAAAGTTCCTGGTATGGGCCACCGGGTTTATCACACCGAAGACCCCAGGGCAACGCACCTGCGCAGGATGTCCCAGGATTTGAGCCGTTCCAGCGGCAACACCAAGTGGTTTGATATGTCGCAGAAGATCGAAGAATACATCAAGCGTGAGAAGAAACTGAATGCCAACGTAGATTTCTACTCCGCCTCCACCTACACCACTTTGGGTATAGATATTGATCTTTTTACTCCGATCTTCGCGGTCTCACGCATCAGCGGATGGACGGCGCATGTTATCGAGCAACATGATGACAACCGCCTTATCCGCCCCCGCGCTGATTATGTAGGGCCGCAATACCCCGCTCGATACATCCCCCTAGATCAGAGATAAGACCGCGGCATCTTCTGCCGCACTTACACACGCCCGCTTCCAAAGGCGGGTGTGTGCTTTGCTCCGTATGTTTGTATCGGCCAGGAGAAACGTATCGCCGGCCATCTCTGCTAGAATCACGCAATCCAATTACAGAGCTTCGAGAAAATCATGAAAAAGCCGATCGTCTTTGTCATTCTTTGTTGTCTATCCACTGCGGCCGTGGCGCAGGGCGGCGTCAACCCCACTGCCGGGTTGAAACGCAACGACGGGTTCATTCCGTTCTATTGGGATGCCAAGAAGGGGACACTTCTCTTTGAACTTAGCCCGCAAAGAATGAATGAGGAATTCATTTATTTTACTGGACTGAGCAGCGGCATCGGCTCGACACAGATGTTTGCCGACCGGAGTTCCACCAGCGGGTCTCAGCTCTGTAAGTTGGTGCGCTCCGGACCCAAGGTGCTGGTCATCGCCGAGAACACGGCCTTCCGCGCCGAACGCGGCAGTGCCGAACTCAAGCACTCTGTAGAGCGCAGCTTTCCGACTTCCATCATTGCGGCCTTGCCGATTGAATCCGAACAGAGCGATACCTTAGTTGTGAATGCGAACCCGCTGGTATTGCGTGACGTGACCGGCCTGCTCGATCAGTTGCGTCGCCCTGCGCGCGCTATGAATGGAGTCATCCGGCAGACCGAAGGCGGCGGCAGCAACTGGCGCCTCGACGAGCAACGCAGCTCCGTGGATATGGACCACACCCGCGCATTTCCGCTGAACACAGAGATTGAGAATATCCTTACCTTCACCAGCGATTCCGGGGCCCCTGGAGTGAATGCTCCTGAAAATGGCGTGCTTACCGTGCACGAACATATCTCTCTTCTTCCGCTCCCTCCGCCGGGATACCAACCGCGGGCCGCCGATCAGCGGGTTGGGTTCTTTGGCGAAGGCTTTTTGGATTTCTCACGGAGTTACAAAGATGCATTACGTCAGCGTTACATCGCGCGCTGGCGTCTGGAAAAGAAAGACCCTACGGCCGCTGTGAGCGAGCCTGTGAAGCCGATTACGTTTTATCTTGATCGCGCAATTCCTGAACCTATACGCGAGGCGGCTCGCCGGGGAGCGTTGTGGTGGAACCAGGCATTCGAGCAGGCGGGCTTTCGCAATGCGTTGGTGATCGAAGACCTTCCCGAAGGCGCCGACCCGCTGGATATGCGTTATCCCACCATTCAATGGACCAATCGCGATGGCCGCGGCTGGTCCGTGGGCATGGAACAGAATGATCCTAGAACAGGTGAGATCCTGCATGCCGTAGTGCAACTCGATTCGCATCGCGTTCGCACCGTGAACAACTTTTGGAACGTAGTGAAGCCTGGCCCGGTCGCGGCCAATGACGATTCCGCCATGGATATGTTTGCCGACCTTGATGGCGCCGATCCCAATCTCTCCGAAGACGAGGTCATGTTGCATCGCATCGCGCTGCTCACATGCCATGAGATGGGGCACGTGCTTGGGCTGGAGCATAACTTCGCGGCCAGCACCTTCAATCGCGGATCGGTAATGGATTACTTCGCCCCGCGCATCCTCATCCGCAAAGACGGCACCGCCGATCTCAGCGACGCCTACATGCAGGGCGTCGGCAGCTATGATCGTTTCGCCATCGAGTGGGGCTACAGCACAAATAATCAGCCCCAGCCCTCAGACCCCGATGACCCACAAGAACGCGCGCGTCTGGAAGCTGTCATCCAAAAGGCATTGCGGCAGGGAATCTTTTGGGCGAACTCCGATGATCCCCGCTGGAACGCCTACGACGATGGTCCTGACCCGGTAACCTGGCTCAAGCAGGTGATTCCGGTACGTGACGCGCTGCTCAAAAACTATGGACCGCAGATGCTACGCAAGGGCGAACCCGCATCCTGGCTCAGCGCCCGCTTCGCCCTGGTCTATCTTTTTCACCGTTACGCGCTGGCCTCTGCTGTGAATGTCATTGGCGGCGCCAAGATTCCTCCGGCACTCTCGGGCGACGGGCAGAAGCCGCTTGAAATCTGGAGCCAAGCCGATCAGCGTGAAGCCCTGCGCCTGGCCCTGCAGGAGCTTCGCCCCGAAGAGCTCGAAATACCGGCGAATATCTGGCACAGTCTCGTTCAGCACGAAAACGATGACAATAACCCGGAATCCTATCGCTCGAGCGCCGGATACCTCTTCAGTCCTTATGATGGAGCTCGCTCGGTCGCAGAAACCGTATTAGAGCCTCTGCTTGATGTCTCCCGTTTGGATCGGCTTAATTCGATTCATCACTTTGAGACGTCAGCGCCTTCGAGTCACGAGGTCATCGCCTTGCTCGTCGGGAATGTATTTGCTGACTATGCCCCCATAGGAGGGGACCCAAAGAGTGACTTTGTGGATGTGGTACAAGACGAACTGGCTAACAGACTCATGATTCTCGCCGCCGACGAAAATGCTCCGTCCGAGGTGCGCTCGGAAGCTTGGGCAGGAGTAAACCTGATTTATGCTCGTCTGCATGGGGGCGCTGCCGGTCGCAGCATGACCAGTAGGGATATCGAACGGAAGATAGAGGCCTTCCGGCGCGACCCCAAGCAGAACGTTCCAAAGATCAGGCCATCAGGAGCGCCAGCCGGGCCCCCGATTTAATCGGAGGTTGACTAGCAACCGGCGAAAGGTGCAATCTTGGGCCTATAAGACACTGATGAGTAACAACTGCTGGGGCTTCTGGAAGACGCTCTACAATCGCCATGAAAAGAAAAAGCCTCTGCGCTCCTCCGCGCCCTCTGCGGTTTAATTTCCTTACGTGGGCACTTTCAGAATCAAATAACCTCCCACCAGGGCAAAAACCAAGTCAGGAGACCATGCCGCCATGGCCGGCGGCAATTGGCTGATATTGCCCATGGCTTCGAACAATCCAGCGACCACGAAATACACGATCCCGATTCCCAGGGCGAGAGCAACTCCGGTAAGCGCACCGCGCCGGGCCGCGCGTAAAGAGAAGGGAACTGCCAGCACAGACATCACAAATGTAATGAGTGGGAAAGCGAACTTTTTATAAAGCTGCACTTTAAGCCGCACCACCTCGAATCCGCTTTGCTGCAGGTCGTCAATATACTGGCTCAACTCGGTGTAACTCATCTCCGAGGATTGTTTGACCTCTCGTTTGAAATAGAGCGGGTTCTCGGTCAACTCAGAGAACGTAGAGACGTCGAATGTCCGATACTCCTGGATCGCCGATCCGTTGAAAGAGCGGCTCCATCCCTGGGAAAAGACAAAGCGCTTGAGTTCGCTGTCCCAATGGGCATGTTCGGCGAAGATCCGTTTGGTGACCGCGAAGGTAGCCGGATCGAACTCGAAAATCGAGATATTCCCAAACGTATCGCGGTCCGCATCAAACAGTTCGTAGTAATAAATGGTGTTATTTTTTCCGAAGATCCACATGCGATCGGGCCGGAAAAAAGTCTGTGCCGGCTTGCCTTTGATCTGGTTGCGCAGCGCCTCTTCCTGCCGGCTGTTGCTGGGCAGATAGAACTGGTTTGCGAAGAACAGGCCGCCTGCAAGCACCGCCGATATGACCAGCACCGGCGTCACCACGCGGTAAACGCTGATGCCGGTTGCTTTCATCGCGGTGACTTCGTTGGCTTTTTCCAGCAAACCGAATGTCACCAGCACGGCAATCATCACCGCCAGCGGCGTCAATACGTAAATATAAGAAGGGATCACATGCAGCAGGTACTCACCCACGGTGACCAGCGGCACCCTGTTGCGGATGATATCGCCCAGCAACTCAAAGAATGTGAATACGAAAATGAGCACAGAGAAAGTTGCCAGCACCATGCCCAGGTAGGTCAGGAAGTCGCGCAGGATGTAGTCATCCAGAATCTGCGGGAACCCGACCCGCATTGGGGCTTGATCAGCCGCCTCCATTCCCTCGGAGCGTAACCGGGCCCTTAACCGCCGTGGTCGAAGCTTCCGCAGGCGGAACAACAGCGAGCGAAGGCCTATTTCCAGAGGTCTTTTTCGCACGCGCCAGAGCAATACAACTCCCGCCAGCAAAAAGACTGCATTCCCCAGCCAGACGCCTATCTCCGGGGAGACGCGCCCTTGGCGCGCCAGCGCCAGTCCTGCCAGCGAGACTACGTAATACAAGAAGACCAGCGCAATCGTCAGCACAAAGCCTGTGGCCTTGCCGCCTTTCTTGGCTGAAAGCCCCAAGGGTATTCCCACCAGCGCCAGCACAAGGCAGGCGGCGGGCAGCGCAAATCGACGGTTGGCCTCGATCAAATACCAGCGCCGGCGTATTCCAACCAGGCTCCAGTTTGGCTGGTCCCACCCCGGTTGCTGTCTCAGGTAGGCAATCTGCGACAGCAATTCTTTGGTCGACATTTGCGGAAGCGCGGGTTCGTCTGATCCTTTTTTCTCGGCGAGATTGGTTACCGGAATGGGAATATCTGTCTCCTGAAACGTGGAGATCGTATATTGGTCCGGTTGCTTGGGTACGTTTTCATGGCTCGCGGCGCCCACCAGATGCAGTCGCATCGAGTCCGGCGTGTCGCTGACCGCAACGCCTTCCTGTGCCAGCGTGATCTTGGGGGCGGTAGGATTGCTGATGTCGGCAAGAAAAACTTTTTTCCAAACTGCGGCGCCCTCTTGCGGCACGACATCTTGCACATAGAGGATGTAATTCTTCAGGTCTTCATAAAACACCCGCGGCTGAATCTCAAATGAGGCTTGCGAAGTCTTCAGTTGGTCCTGCAGCCCGGCGAGGGCGGTCGCCGAACGCGGCGCAATAAAAACCGTATTGATGGTAGCCAGGATCCAGGTAAGGATCGCCAGCCAGCCAATGGTGCGTACGAAGATCCCGGTTCCGATACCGCTGGCGCGCATGGCGGTGACCTCGCTGTCAGCGGCCATGCGGCTGAGTCCGATCAGGATCCCCACCAGCGCCGCCATGGGAATGGTGATAGTCAGAGCGCTGGGAATGGTGAGAAAAATAAGCTCCGCGACGCTGGGAATAGGCGCGCTGCTGCGCACTACCAGCTCCAGGATCTGGGTCACATTTCGCATGAAGAGCACAAATGTGAACACAACTCCGCCAATCGCGGCGTGCGTGAGGACCTCGCGCAGAATGTAACGGTTCAGGATACGCACAGTTTTATTGAGTCTAGCAGATGATGGGAGAGGAGACAGCAGAGATGGATCGGATTCCATCTGGGGAAAGAAACCCGGTTGATACTCAAATTGCTGATTTGATTTTCCCTACTGTCGTTCTAAGTGTATATTGCTGCGTTTACTGGTATGGGCCCGCCCCCCGCTTCACAATCACTGAAATCGATTCGGCCGATATCCGATTCGGCCGTTTTCTTCTCCGGCCGAGAGCTCTCGCATACAAAGCCTGTCCAGGTTCTTGTCATCGCACTGGTAGATCTGATTCATGGGGAGATCTTCTTTACGCACCACGTAGAACCCCGTTTCCATATGGAAACCGTCGTCTGCAGAATCGGTCACAATCGGACTGCCGTGCCTCACGCGCAGCCGGAATTGTTTCGACGGCGGTTCATAGTCCGAGTAGGCAAAACACTTTCCGATGCACGCCCGATCGACGATATGGTTCACAAACCACAGCCGTGACTGATCGGGCAAGTTGATAGTCTCGATCACCCGGCGCCCGTAAGGCAGGGTGTTCACCATGCTTTCCACTTGCTCTTCCATGCGATTCAGCATGCCCGTATCCTGATAGCTCCACAGAAAAAACAACCCTGCGCCAACGGCCAGACCTGCAAGATGCCAGGTTCTGGGCCTGACCGATCCCAGCACGCATAGTCCCAGCACACCCGTGACTACGGTGAGGCGCGAAATGATCAATGCAAAAGGATTCGAATATTGAGGAAACCACACCACCTCCGGAATCATGAAGGCGGCAAACAATAAGACAACCCACAACTCGAAAGGTGCGCGGAAAGTCCACCGCTCGGTGTTCGTTCGCCATTCACGCACCATGCCGTAAAGGAAGCAAGTAACGCAGAACACCAGAAGGGCAAGAGCCAGGATCGCATACCTTGCGCGGAACAGGGCGAACTGGTCCACTCCATTCATGAAGAAGAAGTCTTTCGTATGCCAGTAAGCGGTACGGAAGCGCAGCACATAAAAGTGGAAGGCGGTCACAACCAGGAATGCAGAAGCGAATAACGCCCAGCGCCGCCAGCTCTTCACCATATCTGCCAGGCGCAGATAGGCGGCCATTCCGATGAGGCACAGAAACCCAAAGGGATGGGCGAGCAGCGCCACTATGGCAATACCGGCGGCAACCAGCAGATCTCGACCGCTGCCTCTCCAAAACAGGGCCACAGCAAAAAAGCCCAGACCAATGGCCAGATAAAAATTCATGAAGCCTGAGTAGAAGGTCCAGCCATAGGTGATCATGGCGATGGCAGGGATGAGAAACCATGGAGGCCGGCGATTGGCCGCGCTCATAAGAGCAAATGCTCCCCAGAAGAAGATCAGTACGGCAACCGAGACGAGAATGCGTTCGGCCACGATAAAACCGACTACTTCTCCAAGTTTCTGCAGCGTCAGATCGACCAGGACGTTGTTCCATCGCGACTCGATGTACAACCCCGGCGCCTGGCCCTGATCTACCAGATGTGCCAGCCAGGCATTGTAGGTGTGACTGCCGATATCGCCTGCCTCAATCCTTTTGTGCCAGAAACAGGGGATCAGTAAAATTAAGGAAATAACCAGAAAGCGCCCGCCATGCTGACGGATAAAAAGTGCAGCTTGCCTCATCTGCATGCGAGGCATTGTATCTCGGGAGGAATGCAGCCACAAGACATCGGAAAGGCACATTGACGTACTTTACATCTGAGCTTAAGCCGCTGCTAGACTTCCGATTTGGCTGCGCCGACCGTGGACATTTCCAGCGAGTCGAACTCGTCTTCTTCGAAGGGAGTCAAGGCTGCATCGGTGTAGAGCCGGGCATCGGGGTCCCGCTTCAACTGCCGGCGGAAGCGGCCGTAGCGCCAAATCAGTTGCGCCAGCTTGAAGTGCTTGTATAACAAATTGGCGACGTAGCGAGGATAGAAAACCAACGGGCTCTCGACAGGCAGAGTGGGTCGCCGGTCTTTGCGGTACTTGCGGCGTAGGTAGCCGCCTTCAAGCGGATCAATCTTCTCGAGGGTGACGCAGGAGTAGTACCAGATCAGCAGGAACGCCATATTGCCGGGCTGGCTGTTGGTGGCGACGGCGCGGCGCATCACAGTCTCGATATGCTCAAGGGAATAAAAGGACATCCAGGTATCGTGATAGAGCTTTTGCCATTCCTCTGCCGACATGGTGGCGTGGGGAGTAGTCACGTGCTCGAGATCGTATTTGTTCAGGTCGGGATCGAGATAGGCGCCGGCCTTGTGTAGTTTTTGGTGGTCCTCGGAGCCGGGCAGCGGCGTCAGGCAGTGCGGCTCCAGCAGATCAATGGCCAACTCACGCTGGATGATTCCGATGTCGCGCAGGATGGATTCGGGCGTGTCGTTGGGGAAGCCCACGATGTAGCCGGCAAAAACCGTCGCACCCACGCGCTTCCATTCGAGCAGCATCTTGCGATACTCGGCAACCTTGTTCTGCTTCTTCCGGGCCCCCAACAGGCTTTCAGGATTGATGCTTTCCAGGCCAATAAAAACCCGGGCCACGCCGGCGCGGCCCGCCTTCTCAATGAACTTCGGCAGGCGATGGCACATAGTGTCTACCTGAATCACGAACTTGAGGTTGAGTTTTTCCTGTTCGCGCATGGCGATGAGGCGGTCGAAAATGCTTTCCCAGTCCAGGTTGCGCGCGAAATTGTCGTCGGTGATAAAGAAGCGGTTGATGCCCTGCGCCAGGTTGCGCCGGATAATCTGCTCCACATCGTCGGCCGAGCGGCGGCGTGACTTGCGCCCCTGCACATTGATGATAGTGCAGAAGGAGCATTGAAAGGGACAGCCACGGCCGGCATCGAAGGTGGTGATCTTGCCTCCGGTCCGCTTGATGCGGGTGGCAGGAAGAATGGGCATGGGCGCCCCATCCAGCGAAGGCAGGTCTGCCATGTAGTTGTAGAGCGGTTTGAGCGTGCCTTGCCACGCGTCGCGCAGGACCAATTCGAAGCGTCCCTCGGCCTCACCGGCAAAAAGCGAGATGCCAAGGTCCATGGCTTGCGTCAGTTCGGCGGGAACCTCCGGCAGCATAGACAGACAGCCGGAGACGTGAAAGCCGCCGATACAGACCTGAACTCCTGCCGCCCTTAGCGGCCGGGCGATATCCATCGCGCGGGGATACTGATTGGACTGAACCCCAACCAGGGCAACCAGGCCAGGGCCGTCGCCGATCTGGCGCGCGATGCGCTCCGGCCGGATATGCGTATTGCACTCGTCGAAGGCCGAAATGACGATTTCGACATCGTCGCCGAGCACGCGGCGCTCCTTGCAGTCGAGCGCAAGACCGTAAAGCACCGCGAGCGTATTCGAGGGAATGGCGGAGCGGAGCCACTGGATAACGTATCCGTCATCGTCGTAGTGCGACGGTTTTATCAAGATCAGCGAGAATCGCTTACACACCGGTTTAGCAACCGCCATTAGAATTCCTCTGCAAGCAAATTGGACCCATTACGGCACAACGTTGCCCAGGTATTTAGTTTTTGGCCTTGGGGAAAATCGGCGTCGATTATATACCCATCTCGCCCGAATGCCGCATGAAAGATGCAGCACTAAATTGGTTCCCAGCGGCGTTAAGAACTAGGCACTGGGGGCTCCGAGCCGGCTACAGCTTCCATCACCTGCTCGATCGGTGCGCGGTCAAGCTGGTTTTTGCCTACATGGATAAAGCGGATGATCCCGTTTCGGTCCACAACAAAAGTTGCCGGTTTGGCAATGTCAATTGCCTCGAGCGATAGCCGGTTATAGACGCCATAAGCCTTGGTGACGATGCGATCTTCATCCAGCAGGAAAGGGAAGCTGACCGGATGCTTGGTAAAAAACCGCTCCGGCTTGAACATGCCTTCGCGTTTTTCGGCGACAATGAACAGCAGGGAAGCGCCAAGTTTTTCAATTTCATCTTTTATCGGCTCAAACTGAGCCATGCGTTTCACGCAGTTGGGTCACCACGTTCCCCGCAGGAATTCCACAATAACCGGCCCGCGACCACGGACTTCTGCCAGCGAAAATGTGCCCGGCTGGTTTGCTGCTGCCAGACTGAACGCCGGGGCAAGGTCTCCAATCTGCAAGGTGTCTGAACGTTCAGTCATTGTGGGTCCAATGAGTGTATGGTTTTTTCCAAAAATCGTAAATTGAAGCTTTTGTCCGGCAATGTTGCCGAAGATCAGAGCGGGCGATAAGACTCTATAAGTGCATGTCCAACATACACTTACGTCCAGACTCCCCATATAGTTAAACATGTTCAAAAATATCTTGACAACACGATCAGATTAGGTGCATTATTTGAACACGTTCAAATAAGAGGTAAATAAAAATGAACACGGTTAAAAGACCACAGGCCGAAGCGATTATTCAAACGCCGATTCCGCCCGTCCCCGCTCAAACTGACAGCCCAACCATCGGCCCTGTCGGTAAGAAGGGCGAAGCCACTCGCCAGCAGATACTGACCGCGTCTCTCAAGCTCTTCCGCGAGCGCGGATTCGACGCCGCCACCATGCGCGACATCGCCGAGTGTGCGGGTATGTCCCTGGGGGCTTCGTACTATTACTTTCCTTCGAAAGAGGCGATTGTCTCTGCCTACTACGATTTCGTACAGCAAGAGCACCGGCAGCGGTTGGAGCAGGAACTTCCCAAAGCCAGGAACCTGCGCCAGCGCCTGGGAATCGCCTTTCATACCAAGCTCGATATCATCCAGCACGACCGCAAACTGCTTGTCGCCCTCTTCCGCTACGGTGGCGACCCCGGACATCCGCTTTCCTGGTTCGGTCCGGCAACGCAGCGGCAGCGCGACCTCAGCATGTCCATCTTTGCCCGAGCCTTGGGCGATGAAAAGCTGCCCAAAGATGTTCGCCATCTTGCTCCTATGGCTCTCTGGGCGCTGCACATGGGATTCATTCTTTACTTTGTGAACGACGGCTCCGAGGAGCAGCGCCGCACCCGCCGCCTGATGGATGGCACGCTCGACCTGGTCACGCGGGCATTCGATTTGGCCACCGCTCCGGTCCTGCAACCCATTTTGAAACCCATCCGTAAGCGAGTGGTTGATCTGTTGACCGACGCCGGATTAGCCCCGGCTCCGATTGAAGCATAGAGGCGTGAGGGCGAAGCTATTCGCCGCGCAGCCTTAGAAGCAAAGGAGGAATAAAACATGACACACGCAGCAGCAGTTCACCACAAACACTGGTTCCCGGCGGTACAAGCCGAGGAGCGCCCGTCGCCGTGGTGGTATTTCGGACGTGCGGTCTATGTAAGCCGCCGCGATTATCGCAAGATTTTTTTGGTTTTCGTCGCCGCAGGAATTCCTCTGGGAGCTATCGGAGTTCTTCTGCACAAGCCCACCTTCCTGCGCGCAGCCTATGGACTGGCCGTGCTGGGCATTCTCATGCTGATTTATTCGCTCGTCGGTCTGTATCGCATGTACGGACATCCTGCTGTGAAGTATCTGCGGCAGCTTCTGAAGCTTGGCAATGTCGAGGGAGCGGTCACGGTTGCCGACCTGCACATTGGCACCTACCGTCACGCCTTCACGCTGGCACAGCTTCTGCCCCAGGCGCAAATTTATTCCGTGGACTGCTGGAATGTAGAAGGTGAGCCGCCCGAGGCTGCCGTTCAAGATGTCCGCGACCTGGAGCCGCCGCCGCGTTGCGAGCCGCGCATTGCTGCCCTGAAAGCGGACGGCTTCGCAGTTCCGCTGGAAGACGCGAGCTGCGATGTGGTTGTCTTCGGCTTTGGCACACACGAAATTCCGGTGAATGGCCCGCGCGAGAAGCTTTTCAGCGAAGCCATCCGCATTTTGAAGCCGAAAGGGAAGCTGCTGCTCTTCGAGCACGGATACGACTTCCACAACTATCTGATCTTCGGCCCAGTCATCGGGCATGTCACGCGGCTCAACGATTGGATGAAGTTTACTCAGGATCGCTTTGATAACGTTCGCTATCAACGCAGTTCACATGCAGTGGATCTGATTACGGGGGTGCGTCGTGGTTAACAAAATTGAAGTTGGCAAAATTGAGGCAGAGAGAATTCCCACTCAACCCATCGAAACCAAGAAACCTGAAGCCCGGCAAATCGCCAATCCCGATGTCATCATCATCGGCGGAGGCATCGCCGGTCTGGCCGCTGCTCTCCGTTGCCAGGATCACGGCCTGACCCCGCTCGTCCTCGAAGCCGAAGCGCGCGTTGGCGGACGCATGACCACCGACCGCGTCAACGGATTCCTGATTGACCGCGGCGTCACGCTGCTGGGCAAAAAGTTTACCCGCATGCGCAGCCTGGCCCGCCGTCTTGGCCTGGGCAACCGTATGCACGATGGCGGTTTCAAATTGGGACTGGAAGATGGCGGCAAGGTTCGCTCTTTTCGCGACCGCCGTCCCGATGATCTGTTCCGCGACTCCGGTCTCTCCTGGGATGCCAAGCGCGCCACCTTCCGTTTTTTTCTCGATCTCTGCCGCAACCGCTCCAGGCTGGCGCATGGCGAGAGCGGACGCGCCCTGCACCTTGATCGCGAAAATGTAGCCCAATATCTCGCCCACAGCGGCAGCGGCGGAACCGAGCTGTTGAATCGCTTCTTTGAACCCAGCATGTGCGGGCCGGTGGGCGGTTCGGTGGCCAATCTCTCGGCTGAAGTTTTCTTCCAGACCATCCGCAATACCCTGGCCGCGGGCTTCTGGGGCGTGGATGACGGCGTAGACCTTATCCCCAAGACCATCGCCGCGCAAGTTCCCGTGCAGACCAATGCTCATGTGCTTCAGGTCCGGCACAAGGGGCCCGGGCCGCAGGTTACGGTGGAAGCCATCGTGGAAGGAAGACCACAACGCTACACCGCCCGCGGATGCATCTTTGCTGTTCCGGGTCATCTTGTACCCGGCTTGTGTCCCGATCTTCCCGAGTGGATCGTTTTGCCGCTCAGCCACACGCGTTACGCCAGCATGGCCAGCGCCCATGTTGCTTTGCGCAAGCCTCCGCAGGCTGCTTACAGCGGTTACGGATTTGCCGGCGAGCGTATGGATGGCGTCCAGGCCCTCGAGTTCGAGCACTTGCGCTCTCCTTTTCTTTGCCCGCAAGGCAGAGGCCTGATTTCGATTTATTACAAGCAGACTCCTACGTTTCCCGTCATCGCCTCCAGCGACGACGCTCTGCGCACCAGCGCCATACAGCTTATGCGCCGCACCTTTCCCGATATCGCGCACGACATCCTGTTCGTTCATTTGGTGCGCTGGCCGGCAGGGATCGCCCTCTTCCCAGCCGGACGCCTCACCGAAATGGCCGCGCTGCGCACGAAATTAACAGGCTGGGACGCTCCGCTGGATTTCTGCGGCGATTACCTCGATGGCCTCTCCAGCGAAGGCGCGCTGTGTACCGGAGAGCAGGCCGCCGATCGTATGTTCGCCCGCTTGAATGAATACCGCCCGCTGGAACGGGTCGTGGCCAGGTTGGCGGGGTGCGCGTGATAAAGAAGGAGCCGATATCACAAGAATGGAAACGCGAACGAAGGCGCTGTGGATTGTAACGACTGCGAACGCAATCGTGGCGATTCTCTTGATTCTGGTGATTTACGCCACGATGCTTGCACTCGCGGTACTTGCCCCTGAGATTTCGGGATGGCCACTCTTCATCTTGCTGGCTGTTGGTCTAACGAAGTACAAGGAACAGGACCTCAGCCGTTACCTGCATGACCATCCGGATGCATGCAGCATTGGGCAATCGAGAGGACCGGATTCGGTTGCCAGAGCGGTTTTTTCTATGGGGGATGGCGAAAAGACGGTGTCTGAATTAGATCAGAGAAATCGTAAATCGTAATTCACAAATCATAAATCCTAAAATGTCAATCCTTTAAGGCCATAACGGTACCATTCTGGCACCATACCGTTCATTCCATCCAATTCCATGCCATCCTATCCTCATAAGTTTGTCATCCTGAGCGAGGGCGTATGCCCGAGTCGAAGGATCCCGAAGATGTGTCAGGTTCCCATGCGGCATCAAGGCATTTTCTGAAGGACACGGCTGACGAGCTTCAACAATTACGGGAGCGAGAACACGAACTTCCGCTAGGCCGTTTAGGCTTTGAGATCAAGATGAGTGTACAAAAATGAATATTAAAGAACTTTTCAGCAACAAGCCCCGCTGCCAGCACTTCCACGAGAACGGCAGCCGCTGTAAAGCC
>DATHMF010000110.1 GCA_035487355.1 Terriglobales bacterium
AAGCTGATGATTCTGGTGCCGGGCCGCACCTCCATGCAGGCGGGCGGACAGAAGGCGGGCGCACAAGTCCGTTTTACGATGGACGATGTCGATACTCTCACCACCAATCTCCCGCAAATTACCCACATCACTCCCGAGGTCGGCAAGCAGTGCAACATCCAGTTCGACACGCGGACCTTCACCTTCGAAGTTACGGGAAACTATCCCAACGTCGATTCGGTCCGTGCCCTGAAACTGGGTACCGGGCGCTTCTACAACATGCAGGACCAGATGCAGCGCGCCCGCGTCGCAGTGATTGGGTCCGAGGCCAAGGAGAAACTGTTTTCCGGCCGCAACGCGCTGGGTGAGCGCATCCGCATCGATGGCCTGAGCTTCGAAATAGTCGGCATCCTGAGCGCCAAAATGCAGGAGGGCGATGACGACATCAACCGCGCCATCTACGTGCCTTTCACCACGATGAGCGATCTGAAGGACACGCACTATCTGGATTCCATCTGGTTTAACTACGAGACGCCGGAGTATGAAAAGTTGGAGCAATCGGCGCGCGAGGTGCTGGCCGCAGATCACAAGTTCAATCAAACCGATCGCCGCGCTCTGCGCATTTTCAATCTGATGGAACAGGTTCACCAATTCGAAGTCATCACCATAGGGCTGAAAATTCTTCTGGGCTTCATTGGCACGTTGACCCTGGGCATCGGCGGCGTGGGTTTGATGAACATTATGCTGGTCTCGGTGACACAGCGGACTCGAGAGATTGGCGTGGAAAAGGCGCTGGGCGCACGCCGCGCGGACATCCTGCTGCAGTTTCTTGCCGAAGCTCTGACGATTACCTTTATCGGAGGATTACTGGGAATCGTCCTGGCCTACGCCGTGTCTCTCTCCGTTGGACGCCTCACTCTTTATAGTGCGATCGCGAAGAATGGTGAAGCTGGCGACATCCGCCTGGTCATCGCCCCCGGCATATTAATCGTGGCAACGTTGATTCTGACAGTGGTCGGCCTGATCAGCGGCATGATCCCCGCCCTGCGCGCTTCGCGCCTTGATCCCATCGAAGCTCTGAGATACGAGTAGGAACGATCCAGCTCACCTCACATATGTTTTGTTGCGAATGCTGTATTTTCAAAATGCATTGGAATTCGGATAACTTGCATCCAACTTCAAATGTCCATTCTCGACGCCTGTGCCTACCTTGGGCTCGCCGCCGTCGGCACAGCTACGGTCAACATGCTCTTGGGGCTATTGATCGCGTTGCGCTACAGTCCTTTGCGGTTATGGCCGCATCGCCATATCAATATTTTCCGTCTTCACAATTGGACCGCATACTTGGTTCTGCTGCTGATCGTTCTGCATCCCGCCGTGCTGTTGCTTAAAGGCTCCGCTCATTTCGGTTTCGTGGATGTGCTGTTTCCGATCCGCTCTCCCGTGCAACCAACGCTCAATACTGTGGGAGCGGCCGCGTGGTATGTGCTGTTGATGGTTATCCTCACATCCATTTTTCGATTGCGCATGGCTCGCCCGTTATGGAGAAAGCTGCATTACCTGGTGTTTCCCGCGTTCGTTCTGATGTTTATTCACAGCATGTTTACGGATACTGCACTTTCGACCAGCAAGGTTGACCTGTTGGATGGTGGCAAGCTGTTTGTCGAGGCTTGCTGCGGGATCTCGCTGGCTGCCTGGACCATGCGCATTCGCCTGCGTGGCCGCGGCTTCAGGCCGCATTTATAGTTTTAGCGTTCTAGAAAAAGTCCTGGTGGTGTGGACCGCAGGCAATTCTGTATCAAGAGTCAATAATAATTGCCCCGGCATCAGATCAACGGAGATCGCGTGTTAGGCTTTTCTGAGCCTCTGGAGACGTTTGATTGTTCGGCCGAATTTTTAAAGCATTCCAATATCGCGATTTCCGCCTGATGTGGTTTGGCGCCTGTGCCTCCAGCATTGGTACTTGGATGCAGATCGTAGCCCAAGGCTGGCTGATTTACCGGCTCAGTCACAACCCGCGCTTACTAGCCTTGGATCAGGTTCTGGTCGGTCTGCCCCTTTTTCTTTTTTCTCTTTTCACCGGCGTGATTGCCGATCGGGTGGAGCGCCGGAAGATTCTGCTGGGCTCGCAATATGTGCAGATGTTCAGTGCTGCAGTGCTCACTGTGCTGGTGGCCACTGGTGTGGTGCACGTCTGGCACATTCTTTGCCTCTCGTTTCTTTCCGGCACCGCCCAGGCGTTCGGCGCGCCGGCCTACTCGGCGCTGATTCCCACGCTGGTCGAGAAAGAAGACATGCCGAACGCCATCGCACTGAATTCCATTCAGTTCAACGTGGCCGTGATGGTTGGTCCGGCGCTTGCCGGGCAGGCTTTGGCAAAGCTGGGCGAGCAGTGGTGCTTTGGGCTAAACGCGCTGTCGTTTCTGGCTCCCATCCTGTCGCTCTCGTTCATTAAGGCCCGCTTCCTGCCAGTAAAGACTGCGGAGTCCATGTTTACGAGCCTGAAAGAGGGCATTCGCTTCACGCGCAAACAGGGCTCGATGGAAGCGCTGATTATGCTGGCCTTCTGCATGACCACGCTAGGCATGCCGATGCGCACCTACATCCCCGTGTTCGTGAAGGACATTTTCCATCGCGGCCCGGAAGCTTTCGGCAATCTGCTCGCCCTCATGGGCCTCGGTTCCATCATCGGCTCGCTGGCCATTGCGAGCGCGGGCAACATACGCAAGAAAGGACTCGTCGCCCTCGCGGCTCTGATGTGCCTGGGCGCGGGAATCTCCGCCTTCGCTCTTTCCAAGTCACTGCCCGTGAGCAGCGTGGTTCTGGTGACGGTGGGCGCTTCGATGATGGCCGTATTCGCCACGGTAAATTCGCTGGTGCAACTGATCACCACCAACGAAATGCGCGGACGCGTCATGAGCGTCTACAACTTCGCCTTCCGCGGCGGCATGCCCATGGGGAACCTGCTCTCGGGATGGCTTGTCCCCATGTATAGCGCGCCCGTCGTGCTGGGCGTGAATGGATTTCTGCTGATTTTACTGGCGCTCTACTTCCTGTTTGTCCAACGCCGCCTGGCCGCGCTGTGAGGCCGCAACCACAGGCGTGCGGCAGAGACTATGGAAGAGCACATGGAAGAGTACCGTGGAAGAGCGGCGCTTCAGTGCCGCGTAAAGCGTCATGAATAGAGGCGGGCTTCAGCCCCGGTGTCGTTTGGAAAGCAGATCCCTTGAAAGTGCCGGAAGGAATTTGGTGGCGGCGCGTGGACTCGAACCACGGACCTACGGATTATGAGACCGTCGCTCTAGCCACCTGAGCTACGCCGCCATCTCTTTTATTTGCAACAGCTTGAATCAGGAACGGGTAGCCACAGGGCTTTCCGTGCGTTCACTGAGATTTTACACGACTGCGGTGCGCGATGGAAAGCTACGAGTGCGCGGTCTTCTACTCCGTAAATCGCTGCGATGTTGGGGTGGTTCAGCGACGCCAGCACCTGGGCTTCGCGCGCGAAGCGCGCTGGAGGCCGGCGTCTGGCGTAGGGAACGAGTCACCGGTAACCCGGAAATTATTCCGGGCCAGTGCCGCACACGCATGCCGCTCTTGACAGGGGATCTCAGGAATACTAGTATAAAAACTACGTAATATGCTATGAAGACAGCTACTAGGATGATTAAGACTTACACCATCGACCCTGAGATTGATGAGTACGTGGCAAGCACCAAGGGGGACCGTTCCGCCAGTGAACGTGTGAATGCGTTGCTCAGGCGCGCCATAATTCAAGAGCGGGATGAAAAGTTGGAAGCTGAGGCGGCTGCCTTCTTTGCGGCTGCGCCAGGAAAACGCCGAAAGGGTACGCAGGATTTTCAAGAAGCAGCGTTGCGTACGTTTGACCGGGACTGATGGCACACTTCCCCGTTCATCCCCGGCGTGGAGAGGTCTATCTGGTTTCCCTTGGGACCAAGCGGCGGCCCGCTGTTATCCTCTCCATCGGCGCGTTGAACCGGCACGCCCCGGATGTTTGCGTGGTGGGGCTCACCACGGTCGAGCATGCGAAGTTCAGCATGCGCGTTCCCATTAGAGCTGGGGACGGTGGGCTGAACTCGGACTGTTGGGCCAAGTGCGATCAGGTCACTACTTTAGAGAAAACCCTGCTTCAATACCCAGCGATTGGGCGATTGTCGGAAGCGACGTTCGAAAGGGTGCAAGAGCAAGTCAGGATTTCTTTAGGCCTGTGATGGTCGATCCCCCGGATTCCTTCCGTCCCCGGATTCCTCTTTCCCCAGATTCCTCCTGTCCCCAGATTCTGGTCAAGAGCCGCCTCGCCACTCAACGCATGGTACCGGCTCCGCAACGCTGCACACCTCGCTCCCCAGCAGAACACGCGTCCGGCGAGCAATTCATTAGGCGGTTCAAGCACCAGCCAGAGTGCTGCGTCATCGGCCAGGGAGATTGGCAACGATATGCAGGCTTTCCGTCACTGAACGACGTTCTGGTCGGTTAACGGGCAACCCGGAAATTATTCCGGGCCAGTGTCGCACACGCAACGCAGTTGAGCCGCGAGCGGCCTACCCGGTCTCACCGGGCGACCAATGCTCATAGTGCCTTTTGTAGGCAAGATGAAACTTGGCAAGTTGAACTGCAATTTGGTCTGCCAGTTCCGACGAGGAAAGAGGCGCGTCACCCAATTCGGCAATAAACCAACACACATGCTCATCCACAGCGACTGGCTTCAAATCCCAAACCACAGGGGTTAGAGGGGATTCTTCTTCGAGATACATTTTGCCGAGACCGGGCGGTCTACGATCAAAACGAACACGGCAGTCCTGCGGGAGTCCATTTCTCTCACGGTGCAGGAACGAAGCTGCAACATGGTCAAGAATGAGGCGGGGCGCACCGCCCGAGGCCCACTCGAACTTGTGTGGATCAATTCCTTTACCATCCAAGGCCAGACTTTCCGTTAACCCTTTGAGCATCGCCCATTCAGGCTTTGTCTCTCGTTCGATAACCTTACGGCCCTCCACCTCCTGCGATTTTTGTTCTGCAAACTCATCGAAACTTTCAAACATGGCAGCACCTCTCAGCCGAGTATTTCTCAAACCGTGTTGCTTGTCGAGTGAGGTTGCCAGAAATTTTTCAGTGCCCACCGAGGGGTTATTGACCTCGCCGTTGTCAACGTCTGTCCCCAGATTCCGCCCCAAGCCGAGACTGTGGGAAGGATTTATGAAGGCCTCGCCACTTGAAGCAGCGTCGAAATGGCCGCCAGAGATACACTCTGAACGTGGCCGTTACCTTTGTGGATGAGGTGATCTTATGGACTGTATCGAGTGCAAAGCCGCCAACCCAGACGGCAGTCGTCTCTGCGGTCAGTGTGGAGCAGAACTTGGGTACACACTGGATGAAACCGTGCGTAAGCGAGGCCTCCGTGACCGCCACGCGATCGAGATGGAAATCACTGAGTCCGTCGCTGAGCGGCTAATGAAGTGGGCTGGGTGGGTTCGGAATACCGTGGGTGTGATAGTAGCTTTATTTGCTTTATTGTTGGGCTGGAGCTACCTCGATGTCCGGCAGGCCGTGAAGACAGCAAAAGTTGAGATTGCCACCTCTGTGGCAGAAGCGAAGGTGGATATTGATGCAGTGCGGCGAACGACCGCCAGCCTCAAAGAAGAAGCAGCACAAATTCAGTCAGACATAGACAATTATAAGCAAGTGAACATCAAAATTCGCAAAGTACAAGAGGAACTCACCAGCGTGAAGAAGGATGTTGTTGACCTGGGTAACCGTACGCTGAGGGCGCATAGCCTCGAAACTACGGGTACAGAACCAAGCTCAGTCAGCTTAGCCAACGCTGGGTGTCCGCCTTCGATACTGGCAAAAGGGGCCAAGGTGGCCATCTGCGTGGATGGTTCGCCACCGTTTCTCTTTCAACGCACTCTCATCGGGGACCCGCGACCGGTATCCAGCCTCTCCCCCGTTGGCTTCCAGGACGTATCCACAGGTCCGAAACCAACATGCAGAACAGCCAGCCGGGGAACCTTCTACGTAGAAAAGGGCGGCGGTAAGGAAGCGGACAAACCACTAATATGCGTTAGGCAATCAGATGACACATACAAGTGGATTCAGTTGGACAAGCCTTAGTTCAAGCCAATTCAGGTGCCCCGGGGCACCATCTGGGGACAAAGGGCAATCTGGGGACAGACGGGACTGACCCCATTTTGGCCGCCAGCGGTTCAGAGAAAAATGGGGGACGTTCCGTGTCCCCGGTTCCCCCCGATTTCCCCAGATTACGGCGGATCTAGGGTGGCA
>DATHMF010000111.1 GCA_035487355.1 Terriglobales bacterium
CAAACATCGGCGACCCGGACGGATACAACATCGAGATTGCCTATAAGCCTTGGCTCTACAAATAAACGGTACGAGCCATCTACCCATCTGAGGCCAGCCGCCGTGTAGTGCGGACGGGGGAATGGATAGCATGAGCTGATCCCAGAGGCCTTTTGGAGGGAACATGACCAACAGTTATCCTTTTGTCGTTTCTGGCGATGAATTCAAAGGCAAGCGCGTTCTAGTCACCGGCGGCACGAAGGGCCGCACGATATTGGGGCACTTTTCGGCACGGATGAATCCGTGCCCTGACACATCTTCACGCCAAAGGGAGTTTTTCCGCAGCCTCTGAAGCCATGCCCTGATACAAGTCTTCACCCCCATACAGTCTGTCCCGGGATAGATGTGGCCGCAAAGAACATTGGCATAATAGAGATTTCTCCGCTGCGCGTCGAAATGACAAACACTGAGTCACGATGCTCGTGGGACGAACCATGCGAACAAGCTTGCGATACGATTCAAAGCTATTACTTACTTCAGTAGGCTTTCACCTCAACCGGCGTTACGCTATTCGAATTCGTATTGTTGCCCAGCTCTCCATTGTCCCCCGATCCCCAAGACCACAACGTTCCATCCTGGCAAAGCGCCTCATTGTGAAAATCCCGCGTCATGATGTAGACGGCGTGGCAAAGCCCCTGCACCTGGACTGGCACCAAACTCTGGTTCATCCCGGGAACGCCGAGTTGCCCCGCTCCGTTCGACCCGAACGTCCATACCGTGCCATCCCTCAACAGCACCGAAGTGCTCGAGTCCCCGGCTAAGGCCATGATCGCCCCGCTCAACCCGGCCACCTGCTTAGGCGAGTGGTGGTCGTTGGTGGTCCCGTCTCCCAGCTTTCCGTATCCACAAAACACTCCATTGCACATATCAAAGGCCCCGTTCCATACGTTCTGGCCCCAAGTCCACACCGTGCCATCGGCGCGAATCGCCACCACATGCGTCCATCCCGCCGATACCCACACCACGTTGTCGATCCCTGTCACTGGCACTGCCGTCAACCGGTTGGTTGTCGTTCCGTCTCCTATGGTGCCATTAATGTTGTCGCCCCACGCCACAAGCGTGTGATCCTGCAACAGTGCCACCCCAAACAGATATCCGGCCGTCACCATGATTGGATTGTTTACGCCCTGCACCTGCACCGGAACGGGATAGTCGAAATTAGCATCGTCAATTCCATTCCCCAGCGCGCCATACCGGTCCCATCCCCAAGCCCAGACCGTACCATCCGACTTCACCGCCACTGAATGGTAGCCACGCGATCCCAGCTTCACTACAGACGTCAGTCCGCTCACCTGCACTGGCGTCAGGCTGTTGTTGGCTTTTCCCGCCGGCATCCCATTACCCAGTTGATTGGTGATGTTGCTGCCCCAAGTCCAAACCGTCCCGTCCGACTTCAGCGCCACATTGTGCAACTCCCCGCCCATGACCGCCGTCACATTGTTGAGAATCCCTGATCCACCCGCTCCCAGCACCTGCACCGGAATCCAACTGTCATTCGTGTTTCCATTTCCCAACTCCCCCGATGCATTCAATCCCCAAGTCCAAACCGTCCCGTCGGCTTTCAATGTGATTACCTCGCGCGCTCCACCCCAGATCGATACCGGAGGCCAGTTCCCAGGGCTCCACTGGGCATAGAGGGTTACATCGTTTGTCCCCATCGCGAATGTCGTCCCGGTTTCATACGCGATCCCCGACCCGTCGGCCGCGGTATTCCATCCCGTCATCACATATCCAGGCTTGAACAGAAATCCGAGATTCCCCAGGACTGTCACTGTACCCCCTGGCAGATACTGGCTCGGATCCGATGGGCCAAAGCCGCTCGTGCTCCCGTTCCCGTCATAGGTAATCTGATGAGTTGCCCCTGGGGGTGATTGCGGATATGGCGTCACGTTTCCTGGGCCAGGCGCATTTCCTGGGCCAATCGCGAATGTGCCTCCAGTAACCGTTCCCCCGGTCGCTCCGTTGGCGCCGTATGTCGCCGTAGATGTTTGGTTGGCAAGCTGCATCGGAGGAGAGGACGAATTCCCACCGCAACCGGCCAAAATACTCGAAGCCAAGACAATGAATCCGAACCGGCGTGTACCATGAGCTTTCGCCGCTCCCTTTAGGCGCACATATCGGCTAGTCCAACTCCTGCAAAATCCGCGACACGAAAGGCGTAGAGACCTTCGTAACAAACCGACATCCATTTCGACACCCTGACATTACACACAGCATGTTCCCCTCCACAATTCCTGTTTTTCAGGTGGATCTTGCACTTTAAAAATGTTTGCGCGCAATAGTGGTGACCGTTCTGCCCATGCTGGCAAGCTGATGCAAGAACAAATTTTGTCATTTTCTGCGTCAAAATTTGTCAGCTTCTCTGTCAACGTAAATGTTAGGAAACGTGACATGAAATATCAGAGTTAGGGAGCTAGCTTTCCCGGGACCTACTGCCCGTCAGGCATCGCTGTTGTACTCAATGGCGTAACCCTTGGGTGGCGCTCCGATCAATGACGACGGCTCCTGGAATGGAACGTTTTCCGCGCTACCGGCGACTCACATTCTCAGTTTCTTGTTTACGGACGATCCGCCCGCAACTTCCTACAAGCCACTTTCGGGCGAATCTATGGGTGGCCAGCTTGGAGAGGTAGTGGCAATTTTGCTCCTGATTGGAGCCGCCAACGCCTGCGCGAGCTTCACGCCTGCCACGAACAGTCCCTTACCCGACTCCCGCTTGAGCTGCTGAACGGCCTTCTACAGATCTCCGCGCACGAGTTCCGCGTTCCAATCGACCCGGTCAAGGGTGCTCGACACGACGTACTTCTTTGCCGCGTCGATCGTCCGGGCGAAGGGTTCCATCCAATCAGGCCTCACTCCCGTCAGCGCCGGCGGCCGCCACGCTGCCTCCATCATTTCGTAGGTCACCCGGCCAAAGAGGAGTGCATCGGCTTGGTTGAGGTTCTCGACCGCGTGGCGATGCAAGTCTTCGTCCGGGATAATTGCTCGATGATCGCAGCAGCTCGAAATAGTGCGGCTCTCCGGTTTTATCTCTCGCGATTGATTTGGCCTAGACCTCACGTAAAAATCCCAAAGTCACGCTATTGAACTGTGTAGCGAGTTTTTTCATTGCGGCATTTTCGCGGATAACTTCGCCGGCCTCTCGACTGTGCAAAGCTATCTCCGCGGCGATTGAGCGACCGAGAATTCGCTGATCGATATTGCCGAACGGCCCAGGCACGAGGCTTCCCAACAAACCGACCCAGGCCGGGGTATGAGCGTTGCCTACAATGATGCCGGGGCGAAAGATGGCGAGGCGGGTAAAACCGATGTTGCGCACGGTGTCTTCCTTCATGCCCATTACGCGGACATATCGAAACCGGCTGCGGGCTGTGCTTCCTGCCGCAGAAAGCAGGCAAAACTGGGCGATTCCGGCGTAGTGGCAGCCACGCGCAAATTCGCCGACGACGCCGAGTTCAAGTCGTTTCAATTCTTCTTCGCTCCAGCGCCTC
The DNA here is from genome assembly GCA_035487355.1 of Terriglobales bacterium. Taxonomy (NCBI): domain Bacteria; kingdom Pseudomonadati; phylum Acidobacteriota; class Terriglobia; order Terriglobales; species Terriglobales bacterium. The sequence continues at coordinate 3,531 of DATHMF010000111.1, forward strand.
GATCCAGAACCGACACCCACACAGCTCACGGCGCTGACGGGACCTTGGCTTAAGACTTCGCGGGCAAGGGCGGCAGTGCGCTCGGCAAAGTCAGCAGCGACGGTATCGAGAACGACGTTGCGCACCCGCGATCGCGCCGCAATGGGCTTTCTGGTGACCATCACCACTTCCCGGCATTCCGGAATTGCTAGCAGCTCCGCGACCGCTGCACCACCGACTTGCCCAGTACCACCGAGGATAATTGCGGCGAAGTTCAGATTCATAAAGAGGACCTCTGCTTACGGAAGGATGCGACAGCCCCGTTCATCCCAAGAGAGAAGCATACTTGGTATAGGTTCTAAATTGAGCCAATAAGGCATCTCTTCCTCAATTGGCGCTGTCAGGCTGATGCACTTATTGAGCGCCTTCAGGAGTCAGCGCAGACAATTAGTCCTCGGAAACGCCCTTGTGGTCATTGACGGGCCGACTCCCAGATTGTCGGCGGTCCAGAAGTGATCCCAGATCGGCCTTCCAAACTGACCCACTGCCACCCACCCGCTTCCTTGACTTCCACCCGCGCGAGAAAAGATAATAAAAAGTTTGGCATCCCCCGCTGAAACTGCAAGGAGCTACTGACAAAAATGGCATCAAGTCCCGCCGGCGTATCTTCTCCACCAGCTTCCAGCAAGGACGTTCCCAAAATCCACGCTGGAGTTGCCCCTTTGCGGACGGGCCAAGGCAGCTCTTATTTCTGGCGGCGCCTGCATTCTTTGAGTGGAATTATCCCGGTCGGCGCATTTTTGCTCGAACATATTTTGTTTTCCAACGCCATGGCCATCAATGGTCCCCAGGCCTATGCCCGCCAGGTAAGGTTCCTGGGCAGTTTGCCGCTGGTGGTTATGCTCGAAGCCTTCGGCATCTGGTTGCCGATTACTTTCCATGGGCTCTACGGTTTCTACATCTGGTATCGCGGTGAAACTAACGTCATCAGCTATCCCTGGCAGGGCAACTGGATGTACACGCTGCAGCGCTGGACCGGTGCAATAATTTTTGCTTACATCGCATGGCATGTCTGGCACCTGCGCTTCACCGGTGTGGATCTTCACCAGACCCCCGGCGCGTCTTTCGGGAAAGTGCAGCTCGAGCTGGCGCAGCCTGCTCTACTCGCCTTTTACATAGTAGGACTACTCTGCGCCGCCTGGCATTTTTCTTATGGCGTGTGGCTTTTCTGCGCCAAGTGGGGCATCACCGTGGGAGAAAAGGCGCGGCAGCGTTTCCTGGTGGTTTGTATGCTGTTGTTTCTAACCATCTCGGGCGTGGGATTGATGAGCATTCGCAGTTTTATTACACATCCTCAGCAACCGGTTGAAGGACCTGCTGCTGAATCCGTAGAAACGGGCCATTGAAGAGCTGTAAAAAGTGGTATCAAAACGTTGATTCCTGAGGAACAATGGCTCATCATTTTCTGAGGTGTGTTCGAAGATCGGGTGAGCTTTTGGCGAGCGCTGTCGCGCGCGAACCAAAAGCGAGGGCGTAGCAGCCTTGTTTTTGGCTGCGGAGCCCTTAGATTGAAAGCCGGATACTATTGGAGGGCTACTCGGGCATCCAGATAACGCCGAGTAAGTCTTTTAAAATTAGTAGTTTTGGGATTGTGGGACTACTTAAAGTAATACCCCACCCCCTCCACTACTTGAGCCACTGAATCGCAGTAACAAGATAGTAATTTTAGACGTAAGGAACGCAAAACTTAAATGGCAGCGGCACCGAAAATTATCGTTATAGGCGGAGGATTGGCCGGGCTCTCCGCTGTAATCAAGATTGCCGAAAAGGGTGGTCACGTTGATCTCTTTTCTATTGTTCCGGTAAAGCGTTCCCACTCGGTGTGCGCGCAGGGCGGCATCAATGCCGCTAAGAACCTCAAGGGAGAGGGCGACTCCACTTGGCAGCACTTTGACGACACAGTTTACGGTGGCGACTTCCTCGCCAACCAGACGCCGGTTAAAAATATGTGCGAGGCTGCCCCCGGCATTATTGATCTGCTCGATCGCATGGGTGTTCCCTTCAATCGCACCCCCGAAGGCCTTTTGGATTTTCGCCGCTTCGGAGGCACCCTCTACCACCGCACCGCCTTCGCCGGCGCCACCACCGGCCAGCAGCTTCTTTATGCACTCGATGAACAGGTCCGCCGCCATGAATCGGAGGGCTCGGTAACCAAATACGAGCACTGGGAGTTTCTCTCGGCCGTGCTCGATGGCAACCGTGTATGCCGCGGTATCTGTGCCATGGACCTGCGCTCGATGGAGGTCCGCACCTTCCCGGCGGATGCGGTCATCATCGCCACCGGCGGCATTGGCGCTATCTTTGGGAAATCCACCAACTCCGTCGTCTGCACCGGCTCGGCGCAATCGGCGCTTTATCAACAGGGTTGCTATTACGCTAACGGCGAGTTTATCCAGGTGCATCCGACTTCCATCCCGGGCGAAGATAAACTCCGGCTCATGTCGGAATCGGCGCGTGGCGAAGGTGGACGCGTATGGGTCCCCAAAAAACAGGGTGACAAGCGTGACCCGCTTAGCATTCCCGAATCGGAACGCTGGTACTTTCTGGAAGAGTGGTATCCGAAATACGGCAACCTGGTTCCCCGCGACGTCGCCACGCGCGCCATTCACAAAGTCGTGTACGAGCACGGACTGGGAATTGATGGCCAACCCGCCGCCTATCTCGACCTGACGCATGTTGACCGCGCCACGCTCGACCGCAAACTCGAAGGTATCCTGGAAATTTATGAGAAGTTTGTCGGTGATGATCCTCGCGAGACCCCAATGAAGATTTTCCCCGGCATGCACTACACCATGGGCGGCCTCTGGGTTGATTTCAAGCAGGCGACCAACATTCCCGGTCTTTTTGCGGCCGGCGAGTGCGAATACCAATATCACGGCGCCAATCGCCTGGGAGCCAATTCTCTGGTCTCGTGTATCTACGGCGGCTTTACCGCTGGCCCCAATGCATTGGCCTATGCCAAAGGATTGGCAAAGTCGGCAGACGACATTAACGGCAGCCACTTCGAAGCTGAACGTAAACGCCAGACGGAGATTAATTCCGGACTCATGTCGTCCGATGGCAGCGAGAACCCCTTCCGTCTGTGGCGCGAACTCGGTGACCTGATGACCCGCAATTGCACCGTCATCCGCTATAACAAGGCTTTGCAGGAAACCGATGCCCGGATATGCGAGTTCCTTGAGCGCTTTAAGCAGATTAATCTGAGCGATAAATCCAACTGGGCGAATACATCCGTGGTATTTGCCAGGCAGCTTTACAACATGCTGCAACTCTCACGAGTGATCGCCCAGGGAGCCGCTCTGCGCAACGAATCGCGCGGCGCGCACTATAAACCCGATTTCCCGGAGCGCGACGACAAGAACTGGCTCAAGACCACAAAAGTCTCATTCGCGCCCGACGCTGACGAACCGAAATTCGAATTCGAGCCGGTGGATACGACATTAATTCCACCCAGGCCAAGGCGCTATGACATGGCCAAGTAAGTGCGAACGCAAGACGAGAATGCCTCGTAGAGACGTAGCATGCTACGTCTCTAGCACTGCGAGAAAGATAGACGGGACTTTGAAATATAGAACGAGAACTGCTTTCAATGACAACTGAGAACTCTACTAAGACTCTACTCTTTAAAATCAAGCGCCAGGCCACACCCAACTCCTCGCCTTACTGGGAGGAATTCGAGCTGCCCTGGAAGAAGCACATGAACGTGATCTCGTCCCTGATGGATATCGCGGCCAATCCGGTCACGCGCCAGGGCAAGCTCACTACGCCGATTACCTATGACTCCAACTGCCTGGAAGAGGTGTGCGGCTCCTGTGCCATGCTTGTGAATGGACGCGCCCGCATGGCCTGCTCATCGCTGGTAGACAATCTTGAGCAGCCCATCCGCCTGGAGCCTTTTTCCAAGTTCCCGGTGGTGCGCGATCTGGCGGTTGACCGCAGCGTTCTTTTCGAGAACCTGAAGGCGGTCAAGGCATGGATCCCGCTCGACGGCACCTATGACCTGGGCGCAGGCCCGCGCGTGTCGCAAACCGAGCAGGAGGAAGCCTATCCGCTCTCGCGCTGCATCTCCTGCTGTTGCTGCATGGAGGTATGCCCGCAGTTCAACGAGCATACCGGATTTGTAGGCGCAGCCACCATCTCGCAGGTGCGCCTGTTTAATACGCACCCCACCGGTCAGATGATGAAACACGAGCGCCTGACCGCGCTCATGGGTGATGGCGGAATCCAGGAGTGCGGTTACGCCCAGAATTGCGTCGAGGCCTGTCCCAAAGATATTCCGTTGACACGTTCGATCTCCGACGTTGGCCGCGATGTCATGAAACAGGCTGTGACCGACTTTTTCAGGCGGTAGGCTGCAAATGAATTTATACTGACTGACTGCGCACTAAACCATTTTCAGGAGCAAACTTAATGTCTCGACTGCTTCCCTTATTCTTGTTGTTGTCTTTGACTTTGGCGGCACAAACTAGCCCCAGCACCGCTAAGCACAAACCGGCAACCACGCATCGCAAAACGGTGTCTGCCAAAAATACTCAACCAGATGTCCCACCCATGCCCCAGGTAGATAAACCTACGGCGGTCATTGACACAACCGCGGGCCGCCTGACTTGTACGCTCTTCCCGGATAAATCCCCCAAGAGCGTAGAAAATTTTGTGGGGCTGGCGACAGGCATGAAGGACTGGAAAGATCCCAAAAGCCGCAAGGAGGTACACCACGTTCCGCTCTATAACGGGACCATATTTCATCGTGTGATTCCCAACTTCATGATCCAGGGTGGCGATCCACTGGGAGACGGCACCGGCGGTCCCGGCTATGAGATTCCCGACGAATTCCCGGACGTGAAGTTCGACCTGCCTGGCCGTCTGGCCTACGCCAACTCCGGTCCCAACACTGACGGCTCTCAATTCTTTATCACCGAGGGACCTACACCCTGGCTGGATGCGGGCCACTACACCATCTTCGGTACATGTGATGATGCAACTGTGACTTTGGTGAAAAACATTGCCCGGCGTGCGCGTGACGAACGCAACGATCGCCCATTTGATCCGGTGAAGATTGAGCAGATTACTATTCTGGGAATGCCGACTGCGTCAGTCCCCACCGCAAAAGCGATAACCCACCCCACCAAAAAGCCTTTACCAGTAAAAAAGCAGTAAAGGTGACATGAAAAGACTTTTACAAGGAGCACACCATGGCACGACCAGCCGGAACTTACGCAATTTTTGATACCACTCTGGGGCAGATTGTCTGCCGCTTGTTTGAGAAAAATGCGCCCAAAACCGTCCAGAATTTCACCGATCTGGCCGAAGGCAAGCGCGAATGGACACATCCTGTCACACGCACAAAAAGTAAGCAGCCGCTCTATCACGGAACCATATTTCATCGAGTGATCCCGAACTTCATGATCCAGGGCGGCGATCCTGCCGGCACGGGCTTTGGTGGCCCCGGGTACCAGTTTGAAGACGAGACCAAAGGCTCGCCACACAGTTTCGACAAGCCCGGCAAGTTGGCCATGGCCAACTCCGGCCCCAACACCAATGGCTCTCAGTTCTTCATCACCGTAGCTCCCACACAGTGGCTCACCGGGAAGCACACTATTTTTGGAGAAGTCGTCGAAGGTCAGAACGTGGTGGAAAAGATCGTGAATAGCCCCACCGGCCCCCAGGACAAGCCCGCGCAGGAGGTCAAAATCACCTCCATTACAATTGAGCGGAGTTGAATACCTGGAACCTGTTGCAAAATGGAGCCCAAGTTCTGACTCCGCAAAATTAAGTCATGGAACTTCTTGTTTTAAAAATCGCGGTTATTGCAGCTTGCGGCTCCGCGCTCTTCTATGTTGCCAGATCATTGTCGGGCGATTCCGCTGGCCATACTTCGCCGCTGCCCTATCCGATCGAAAGGGCGCGGCCAAGCTCGACGCCAGACTCACAAAGAAAATCTCCTCCCAGAGTTGGAAATGAGCTTCCATTCCCGCTCGATGTGGACGAACTTGAGGTGGAGCTTGAGGAAAAGTATGGCCCCGATTTTTTTCGTCCCAAGATTTTGAATTACTTCTTCCGCAACACCGACCTTGAAACCGGCCCCATGGATCCAACTGATTTCTTTGATCAATTTGTTATCGAATTGGAAAACCCGGAAGATGGTTACCAGTGGACACAATCCGCCATGGTTACAACCCCCAAAGGGCTTGGCCGCATGATGGCTGAAAACCACGAAGACGCTGTTTGGGAAAAGAACCTGCTTGTCGTCAAACGCTTCGACCTCAGGCTCATCTTGCGCTCTGTTCTTGAAGACTGTGCGGCATTTCATGCCGCATCAAATACCGAGTTCGAATCTCAACAAGACCTATCCGACGAAACATCGGCTGACTAACTTTGGCCTGTTGATCATCTCTAAAATGCAAAGAGACACAGCCTGTGCTACGTCTCCTCAAACTGCAAACTAGAGCTGTTTTACACTCCGATTACGTTCACCAGTTCTTTCACCGCATCTGCGCTCTTTTGCAGCGCTGCCTGCTCTTCCGGCATCAGCTTGATCTGGATAATCTCTTCCAATCCACGCGCTCCAAGTTTGCAGGGCACGCCGACAAACAGCCCCTGAATACCGTACTCCCCTTCCAGGTAGACCGTGCAGGGCAGGATTTTCTTTTTGTCCTTAAGAATAGCTTCTACCATCTCTGCAACGGCCGCCGACGGAGCATAGTAAGCGCTGCCTGCTTTCAAATACTTCACAATCTCCGCACCGCCATCGCGTGTGCGCTGTACCAGGCGCTCGATTGTGGCAGCGTCCATTAATTCCGTAATAGGAATTCCAGCAACTGTAGAGTAGCGCGGCAGCGGGACCATGGTATCTCCGTGTCCGCCGAGGACGAAGGCGGTTACGTTTTCCACGCTGACCTTTAGCTCCTGAGCGATAAAGGTACGGAAACGTGCCGAGTCGAGCACGCCTGCCATTCCGATCACACGGTTACGTGAAAATTTGCTGATCTTGAATGCGGTCTGCGCCATGGCATCCAGCGGGTTCGAAACTATAATCAAGATGCTGTTGGGAGAAGCGGCCACGCATTTGCCAACGACATCTTGCATGATCTTGTAGTTGGTGTTGAGCAGGTCGTCGCGGCTCATCCCGGGCTTGCGTGGAATACCGGCTGTAATCACGACAATATCCGAATTGGCTGTGGCAGCGTAGTCATTGGTTCCCACAACCAGGGAGTCTTTCTTTTCAATAGGCATGGCCTCAAGCAGATCAAGCCCCTTGCCCTGAGGAATGCCATCCATAATGTCCACCAGCACCACGTCGGCCAATTCTTTCGAGGCGATCCAGTGTGCTGCCGTTGCTCCCACGTTCCCAGCCCCAACCACCGTTACCTTCTTACGCATATATATGATTCCTCTCGTTATTTCTCTTGAAATCCAGTCTCGAGCCACGTCAATCCGCGGCGAAAACCTCATCCCATGTTTTGAATAATGTGGTCGGCAAATTCACTTGTCTTCACTTTGGTTGCGCCCTCCATCAGCCGCTCGAAATCGTATGTCACTTTCTTTTGCTGAATGGTGCGCTCCATTGCATTTTCAATGAGGCGAGCGGCCTCCGGCCATCCCAGAAAATCGAACATCATCACGCCAGAAAGGATTACCGAACCAGGGTTGATGACATCCTTGTCTGCATATTTAGGGGCGGTACCGTGCGTCGCTTCAAAGACAGCATACTCATCACCGATGTTGCCGCCGGGAGCAATTCCCAATCCGCCCACCTGCGCGGCGCAAGCATCGGAGAGGTAATCGCCGTTCAGGTTTGGACATGCGATCACATCGTACTCGTTCGGACGTGTAATGACCTGTTGAAAAATTGAGTCGGCGATGCGGTCGCTGATTAATACTTTTTGTTTCCATGCGCCCTTGCCATGCGTGGAATAAATGGTGTCCAGCACATCGCGGACCTCTTCGCAAACCTTCTGCGTGAAGTCCTTCGGGGCCAGTTCCAGTCCTGGCTCGATCAAAGCTGCATTCTGCTCGATGCTGATATTAGGGTTCTTGTCTTTATTGTCCAGGATCCAGCTCTCACGCTCAGAAACGGTCTGGCTGCGGAATTCGTCGCGGGCAACTTCATATCCCCACTTGCGGAAGGCGCCTTCAGTGAATTTCTGGATGTTGCCTTTATGCATCAGGGTAACGGAACGTCGTTTCTTCTCGATGGCATAGCGAATGGCGGCCTTTACCAGTCTTTTCGTCGCTGTGGCGGAGATCGGTTTGATGCCTACGCCGGAATCTGCCGCGATCTGTTTCTTCGAACCTTTCAGCATCTGGGTATTGATGAAGTCTATGATCCTGGCGGCGTCCGGGGTTCCCTTCTCCCACTCGATACCGGCATACACGTCTTCCGTGTTCTCGCGGAAGATGACTACATCTAGCAGCTCAGGATGCTTCACCGGCGAAGGGACGCCTTTGTAATATCGCACCGGCCGTAAACATACATAGAGATCGAGAATCTGCCGCAGCGCCACGTTCAGCGACCGGATACCACCTCCCACCGGCGTTGTCAGCGGTCCTTTGATAGCAACCCGGAATTCGCGGATCGCCTCAATGGTATCGTCAGGCAACCAGTTGTTAAATTGCTTAAAAGCCTTCTCACCCGCAATTACTTCGTACCAGGCAACCTTGCGCTTGCCCTTGTAGGCTTTTTCTACGCCTGCATCAAAAACCCGGTGTGAAGCCCGCCAGATGTCGCGACCCGTACCATCGCCTTCGATATAAGGAATGACGGGGTTATCCGGAATAGAAAATTTGCCATTTGCGTAAGCAATCCTCGCCCCACTGGCAGGAACAGAAATACCGTTATATGCCTTCGACATGAAGCCCTTTCCAAAAATTGAATATGAATTGAGAGCTCCAACCGATAGTGCTTCTACACTCGCTGGAGCAAACTATCTAAATTATCATCTCGTAGGAAGGGCGCGCAATAAACCATGCGAATTCTTGGGATTTCAAACTGTTGGGTTTCGTTTATTTATGAGTCGCTGTCTACGCATTCCGCTAAATTGCCTCAGACTGATTCCAGTATTCCGGCGAAATTGAAGTTGATCAATGACTTGCTGTCGGAGACCAACTAACTGGAATCCTGCCTACTAAGTAAAATTTACCTATTGAAACCTTCCTTGACATGATGGGGGGAATTGGAATATGGTTCATTCGCAAAGATTTGTAAAGCTTTCGTAAAGATACATAGACAAGCTTAAGCTTCGAGTCTTTGGAACTTCCAGCCAGCAAAACTTAAAACTTAGTGTACTAGTTTAAAGATCAGACATTTCATACTGATTGATCGAGATTTAGGAATGGGAGAGGTGTATCCGAACGTTCTATTCAAATGCATCAATGCTACGTTTACTCAGGGTCAGGCAGTAAGCTGAAAGATGCACGCGCCCACATATTCTTAATTGCCATTAGCGGAGTTACCTTCGTTGCCGCCGGACTCCGTTTGCTTCACTTAGGGTCCAAGAGCCTTTGGGTGGACGAATGCGGAAGTCTTGCCTTTGCTCAACAATCCTGGCCAGCATTTTGGAAGACCATGTGGCAAGGCGAAGCCAACATGTTGACTTACTATCTTTTGCTTCGCGGTTGGATTCACCTTGGAAACACAGAGTTCATAGTTCGGGCCTTGTCCGTCATTCCGGCAGTGGCAACCGTGTTTATTATCTACCGGCTTGGGGCCCGTCTTTTTTCAACTTCGGTGGGCGTGGTGAGTGCCCTACTACTGGCTGTCAATGCGTGTCATGTAGCCTACTCGCAAGAAGCCCGGAGCTATGCCCTTCTGCTTTTCTTTTTGACACTCTCAATCCTTCGATTTGCCATAGCGATCGAAGACTCAACCTCTGGAAACTGGCTGCTTTATGCACTCGTAACCGTCGCTGCTATCTACACGCATTTCTTTGCTGGATTGCTCATGCTGGCGCAATGGGCTTCCTTGTTTTTCTTGCCCCGTAAGGCCATTGATCTGAAGAAGTTTTGCCTGAGTGCAGCGGCGATTGGGCTCTCCATCCTTCCTGCGCTATGGTTCATGCTGAGGAAAGATGTCGGCCAGATTGATTTCATTCCGAACCCGGGGATTATGGAACTTTACCGTCTTCTGCTGTTTCTCGCCAGTTATGGTGGCAAGGTCTTTGGGGTTCTTCTGGCAATCGTTTACGTAATCTGCCTTGGAATGTCACTGTGGGTATTTTTCGCTACGTGGCGTGAGTCAAAGCAATCTATCGAATCATGGCGCTTCATTCTTTTGCTGAGCTGCTTACTGCTCCCAATTTTCACGGACATGGTAATTTCCCATTCAGGAAAGCAGATTTTTAATTACCGTTACCTGGTGATCTGTCTGCCTGCACTTCTGGTATTGGTAGCGCGTGGGTTTTGTTGCCTTCGGTCGCAGCGTATTTTTGTGACTGGATTGGTGATCGTTTCCGTGCTGTCCTTGGCAACAGTATGGAAGTACTATGCAAAGCCAAAAGAAAATTGGAGGGCGGCTACACAATACTTGCTGTACAACAGCGGCCCGCTGGATACCGTCGTCTCCTATCCCTGGTACGCACAACAGCCGCTTGCGTATTACCAACAACAGCTTCATCCAGCTTCAAATACATTGCATGTGGTACCTTCGCAGTTTTACGCAATTGACACGTCGCGATTGAATCATCCTGAAGTTGTTTGGCTACTTTCCTGCCGCGAGGATGAGTATCTTCGCTCGTTTCGAAAACATTTGTCTGAGGCCTATCCCTACCACCGCGAACTGCGCTACGACGGGGCTATTGTAGTGGAACAATATTCTAATCAGGAATTAACCACTCGTAATCATCAAAATCTTGATGCTGTGGCTGACTCCGCTACATTACTGTTTCATTGAGGCGCGATTCACACTTTATGCCCAACTTCAAACCTCGTATGGCCGAACAAAAACCGTTCTTCCAGTGCACCATCGTCATCCCTGCATACAATGAGGCGGATCGCATTGTCCAAACCCTTGATCATATTTTGGTGTACGCATGCGAAAAGCAGTGGTCCGTGGAAATCATCGTTGTGGATGACGGTTCCACTGACACCACGGCAGAGATCGTCACCAACTATGCCATTTATAATCCCTCGATTCGCCTGATCCGGAACCCCGTTCATCGTGGCAAGGGACACTGCGTTCGCATGGGCGTTATGGACGCCACCGGGCATGTGGTATTAATCACCGATGCTGACCTGCCCGCCTGTATGGAAGAAACTTCCATGCTTTTCCAGAAGCTCAGCGAAGGCGCTGACATTGTCATCGGCTCAAGGTGGTTGAAGCCCAGTTTGCAGCAAATACGCCAGTCTTTCCTCAGGCGAGGTTTAGGCCGTTGCTTCAATCTTCTGGTTCGATTGTTACTCGGCCTCCGCTTCCGGGATACGCAGTGTGGCTTTAAGGCATTCACGAATCAAGCCGCCAGCCTGACATTTCGCTTTCAAACCGTTTCAGGCTGGGCATTTGATGCGGAATTACTCGTAATTGCAAAAGGGCTTCGGATGATCGTGAAAGAAGTTCCCGTCCGAATACAACACGACCGGCGTTCGAAGTTGAAGCCATTTTTACATGGTTTCGAAATGCTATCGGAGGTAGTGCGAATCGCATGGTATGAACTTTTGGGTAAGTATCCCAGCCCGGCTGCTCCTTTCATTGTTCTGCAATCCGATGGCGTTCGGGGAAAAAACCTGTGGTCCTGTCTCATACCTACGCCTGCGAGGGTAACATTTGCGGTCTTAATCCTACTGGGGACCAGCATGTTCATGAACGGTATTACTGCGGTCATTGGTTCGAATGGATCGAGGGAACAGCTTTCTTCAGTAGTTTTGCAAAGGTTCCAGCCTGCACAAGATTTGCATTCTGATTTCCAAAATCCAACTCAGGATTCCGAGCAAAATGCTGCGGCCGATGAGTTTGACTATATCTCCAATCAGGATTAAAGGCACACGCCAGCTTTTTGCAAGGGCACAACAGCGGAACCCGAGAAGCAGGAGCAGCGTTACGAAGCCCTCAAATCAAAGATGAATTCGCCATTCAAACGCAGCCGAATTGTCGCCTTGGCCATTTTGGCTCTCTTGTTCATCATTGTGTTCTTTGCGCTTAGAAACTGCGGGAATTATCTGGTTGTTGATAATGCCAGGAAATCCGATGTTATCTTGGTTCCTTCAAGAGGGTTGCAACTCCGGTATGACAGAGGAATATATTTACTAAAAGATGGATACGCTGAGCACATGATCGCCGATGTGCCGGCAATCAAATATTTTGGTAATTCAGCGCCGGAACTGGCACAGAAGTATTTCGATCAACAACCCGATGTTGCCGGCAAAATAGATATTTGCGTTATCAAGATCAATCTTTCGGAGAGCCTTCAGGCAGCCAAGTGCCTGGAGAAGTTCAAGCCCAAGAGTGTTCTAATTATTGCAGGTGAATTTGAAACGCGACGTGCTTTGAAGGATTACTCTCACTATCTTCCTCAGTACGAATGGTCTGTCACTCCAGCCGAGCCAAACCCCCAATATCCTATAAGATGGTGGCGCAACAAAGATCAAGCGAGAATAGTTTATTTGGAATGGACCCAGCTACTCTGGTGGGAGATCTTCGGCCGCTGAGCAGTGTAGCTACACATTTTATTTTTCGGGTCGAAATTATCACCAATGATTAGACCATCAACCGGTTAAACGTTGCCCGCACCTCGGTCGTCACCCGGTCGAGCTCCTGTTCGAGTCCCTGCGGAAAATCTCTTTGCAGGATGCGACCAACAATTTTCTCAACCACTCCGCTGCCATGCTCGCTTCCCGGGGGCGCAGGACGAGCCCGGCCTTTCACCACGCGAATAACGTGATCAACGGTCCTAAGGAATTCTGCAGCGTAGTCCAAAGTGGCACAATCAGCATCGTCGAGAAGGTTGTGACTCGCCAAAGCATAGAGCCGGTCCCGAATATTGATGCAGGCATGGGCCATTCCGTGCCGGATTTGCAGATAACCGGCAAGAAAATCAATGTCGTAAAACCCTCCCGGCCCTCTTTTGAAATTTTTCCCTTTTATGCTCTCAGCTTCCGCAAGCTTGATACGCATCTCCAATATCATGGGCAAAAAATCTGGTATCGCGGGAAAATGTTTGATTTCCTGCAGCACGCAATCGAGTGTGCGGTCCGCGAGCTCATCTGGGCCGGCGATGTGGCGGATCTTCGAGAAGCTCAAGGCCTCCCAAACACGGGCTTGGCCTTTTTCTGAAAAATAAGTGCGCAATGCTGAAACCGTGCACACCAGGTCGCCATCTCCGCCCAGCGGTCGCAGGCGTGTATCCACAGGAAACACAGTGCCCTCCTGCGTATACGCCGTTAGGATATCCACCGTTTGCTCGGCAATTTTGGTCGCTACAACCGGGTCCATGTCATCGGATCGCACAAAGATCAGGTCAGCATCTGAAGCGATATCGAATTCGTAAGTTCCGAGGCGACCCAAGGCAAACACCGTCAAGCCTGGTGATTTGATCTCGTGCCGGCTGTGAGCGATGGCAAGGGCAGCCTGAATAGCTGCATCGGCTGCGCGTGAGGTATCCAAGAGTGAGTCAAAGACACAACGCGGCTGAAGAATATCGGTAACGCCAAGCGCGAAAAGGCGGCGACGGTAGTGCTTGCGCAAAAATACCATCTTCTCGGCGTGGCTGTAATCTGCGGTTGGCAGAAATTCCAGCGTGGTATCTGAAGTTGCCGGCTCACTATTAGGAACAAGCTTGAGCTGCTCTTGCTGCGCCGCATTGAAATGCAGCGCCGAATCCTCCAAAGTAGCGATTTCTTCAGGGTGGCGTATCAGTAAGTCCGAAAGGTAATCACTGTTTTCAAAAATCGAGAGCGCCCGCTCGAGCGCCTCTCCAGAACCTAGAACGGATGCCCAACGTTCAGAACTTGTAAGAGCTGAGCTGAGGAAGCGGTGTAACATGCGACGCATACGGCTGCTCAGATCTCGGCGTGAGGCCATTTGATACAAGGGCAGTGAATCCACCGCCAACCGGTGCAAAACCTGCTCAAAGGATTGTTCCCGGCCCGGCTCCGCTACCGGTATCGAACGCAGTCTGAATTGCTTTCCTGCCTGCTCTTGCTGCTGCATGACCTGTTGTTCATGAATGATCCGTTGGTAAATCTGGGCTACGCGGTTCATCTTGCTCTGCAAGTTCTTAAGCAATTGCTTGCCAGAATCTGCTGTGAGACGTTCATGCGATGGGGTCACCGTCCGGGCAATAACCAGCAGATCGTCAGGAGCTTCTGGCAGGCGATGGGTTTGCTGCCCATGCTTCAACTGAAGCCGGTGTTCGATTCTCCGAAGGAATTCATAAGTGCCGTTGAGCTCGTGAAAATCATTGCCGCTGATGTGGCTTTTGTCGTGCAGCTTTTGAAGTGAAAACAGCGTTCCACTGGATTGCAGCCAGGGCTCTTCCCCGCCATAAATGCGTTGCAGGCATTGCACCAAAAACTCGATATCACGAATGCCTCCCCGGTCTAATTTGACGTCAATTCCCTGCTCTTTTTTGTTAACCGCACGATTCAACTGGCGGCGTGCGCCAATTTTTTCACGTGAGGCCAACGCCGTTTCCACGGCAGTAAAATTCAGTCCTTTGCTGTACACACGCGGTTGCACACCCCGGATAAACTCGCGCGACAGCTCGACGTCTCCCGCCGAATGCCGTACCTTAATCAACGCCTGCAACTCCCAATCGTGCGCGGCGTCCTGGTAGTAGCGCAGGGCCTGGCTTAGTGGGATCGTGGGCTCACCCTCGTTGCCCTGCGGACGCAGGCGCAGATCGATGCGAAAGACTGCTCCTTCCTTGTTTGGGCGCGAAAGGGTTTCCGTAATTTGCTGTGCCAACCGTGCAAAGTATTCACGGTTATGGAGCCCATCAGCATCGGGGTTTTCTCCGTCTTCAAATAGAAACAGCAGGTCAACATCCGAGTTGTAATTCAGCTCATTGCCACCCAGCTTTCCCAGTGCGAGCACGGCAAAATCGGTGTCAAACAATCGCTGTTCGTTCCCCAAATGCTGAGGGGCGCCGTGGCGCTTGCGCAAGGCTGAATCGCATTCAATCCACGCCTTCTCGATGAGCACATTCGAGAGCGTTGAAATTTCTGCGGTGATCTCTGCCAGTCCGGCCATGCGCAGCACGTCGCGCAGCATGATGCGGATGTACTCGCGTTTTTTAAAGCGCGCCAACAGCGCTGAAAAATCCCCTTCGGTCGAACGTGCCCGCAGCCGCGCAAAGCGCTCGCTGTAGTCCTCTCGGGACTGCGAATGGTCCAGATTTTTCTCGCGCGCCAGGCTGTGAATCAAGTCGGGGTTCTGAATCAAGGTCTCGCCCAGATATTGGCTGTATCCAAAAACGGTCAGTGCGTAATGAATTAAAAAGGGGTGCGTTTCCATGAGGCGAAGCAGCCCGGAATCAGCTTCTGAGCTCAAACGTTCAAAAAGATTGAGTGCAGAATCCGGATCAGGAGAATCCGCCAGCAGCGACGCCAGCAAACGTGTGCTGTCTTCCGATACACGTCCAGCAATCGCGTCCAGGTTGGCTAACGCCCGTTGCTGGTCGCGAAAAGGAATGGCGGAAAGTTGCAGTACGCTCTCGCTCAACTCGCTCAGAATAGCACCATTGCGGCGGCGGATGCCCGCCATCATTTTCACTGCGATGAATTGGTTTTGTTTATAGGCCTTGATAGAGCTGAAAGGGGGCCCAGTAAAAAGGTTTTCGGTAAATGCCGTCGGAGTTCAGCATTGACAGTTTTGCCGCGCGCAGGGCCACGGCTGGATCGCTGCCGGCACTGATCCCGGCATAGAATTGGTGCATGAATTCCGGCGTGGCGGCATCATTCACCTCCCACAGCGCGGCTATAACCTGGTGCGCACCAGCGTATAGAAATGCCCATGAAAGCCCAACCAGGCCCTCGCCGGCGTAGGTGCGTCCTCCTGCTCCTTCACAGCTTGAAATGGTTACAAGGTTAGCTTGTAAGCGTCTGGCTAAGATATCCCGAGCATAAAGCTTGTAGGAACTCTCGTCCCCCGAAAGAATCACGGCGGAATCGAGCGGACTTTCCCGGCTGGCAACGCCGTGTGCCACAAAATGAATGAAAGAAAATCTTTCCGGATTGCTTTCAAGGTAAGCTTTGGCGGTTGCATTCTTGCCTTCATAAATCTGGACTTGGTCTGCCGGGAAATATTTTTTTACCTGACTGATCTCCGAAGCTGCCTGGGGCAGGGTTGTGTATTGAGGGCTTGGTGAAACTGGATCGCCAATTAACAGCATATTTTTCGTACTTGTAGCTTCTTTGGATGTAGCCTTCTCCAGTAGCAGTAACGAACTGGCATTGGTTACCACCACATCTTCAATCCAATAATGGAGCTGGTCGGCCTTCCGGACCAGCAGGGTTTCAAAATTCAATTCATAAAGACTTCCATCAGGAATGATGATGACATGGGAGTTCTCCGGGATGAACTTCTGTGCAGGCGCAACCAGCATCTCATACAGCTTTTGCCCATTGGGGTTCGATGTTTCCCTGACGTCGCGTGGTCCCGCCAGCGCAGCACGATAGCTATGCACAGTCTGGTCGATCTCTGACTGCGGGGGCAACTCAAACATCTCTGTTTGGGAAGATGTAATTGCCCAAAGGTGAGAATGCCCGGGCGAAAGCCGGTAGGATAAGATCACTGTCTTTGTGCGCTTGGCAATCTCCTCGGGGCGAAATTCAGCAGAAATAACTGAATCTGTATTTTGTTTTAATCCAAGCCCTTCAGTAAGGGTTCGAGCCCGATTTAGTTCGACAACGTGCAGAGCTTCGCTGACCTTTTTGCGGCTTAAGAGAAAGGAGACATAATCATCGTAGAAACTGATTACGCTCGAAAGAAACGTCAACTTATAGTCTTCCCGGTTAAGGGAAGCCCGAGTCTGATTGATCGTGCCTAGAGATTTGCGAAATTCTTGGTCTGCCAGTAAAGGTTGGTCTAAAGTTGTGTAAATGTTTGCCAGCCTGGCTTGAGCAATCCAACGTAATGAAAAATTCTTGCTGGAACCATCAATCACCTGTTGCAAGAGTGTTTTTGCCTGCTCAAATTCCCCTCTTCCTTCGGTGATTTTTGCCTGAGTAAATAAAGCATAAAGTTCACTGTCTTTATTACCCCGTTCTAGGTCCAATGATTCCCGGTTGTAAAGCTCGGCATCATCGAACTGTTTCTTTTCGATAGCAATCAGCGCAAGATTATTCAAACACATCGCCCTATCTTGGCGGTCCTCCAATTCCTTTGCCATGGTAAGCGCCCTCAAGTAATAGTTTTGCGCTTCCTCAAGTTCAGCCTTATCCCAATGGATGATTCCTAGATTGACCAGCCGTCTTACCTGATCTTTTTGCAGTCCCAATTCAGCAGAAAGTGCTTCGGCGTCCGTGAACAGCTTCAAAGCTGTATCTAAATCTCCCATTCGGTAGTAACACCAACCCAAATTTCCCATAATCTTGGCCACTAATGCTCGAGCGCCAATTGACTCCGAAAACGCTAAGGCAGCTTTGTCCCTGTCAATAGCCTCTCCGTAATGCTGTCCTTGCATAGAAGCTATACCGAGGCTGCCCAGAGCTCTGGCCTCCAGAAATGGCTGAGATTCACGGTGAGCAATTAGAATAGCCTCTTGAAATGAGTTTTCCGCTGCAACAAGGTCGTTGTTTCGAAGAGACAAGTTGCCTTTCATGAGTACGATCTCACCGGGAAGTCTTGGATCACCGGTTAAGGGAAGGTGTTCAGCCTCATCCAGGAAGCGTTTTGCTTCAGGATACGGCGAAGCTGTGCTTTGCAAAAGCCTGCGCCGAACGGCCACTTCGTCTGTAGAAAGTGACAGCGGTAATTCTGGATCTAACAAGACGAGGGCTTTGTCATTCATGCCTCGCCAAATCAGGATCTCAGCCTGAAGAACGCGAAATCTCCAGGCCCATAGTAGGTCATGATCAGCGTAGTCCTGATACGCGCGGTCAGCTTCTGCTTGCGCCTCGATCAGTTCGCCATGCTGAAACTTCAGCCGCAGAGCTTCATAAACAGTTTGCGGGGAAGGTTGGGTTTGACGGCTGCAAGCAGAAAATCCAACCACACACACTAGCAAGAAAATCCATCTATGGGATTGTCGAGCCATTGCCTTGAGCGCATCCCACAGTCACCGTGCCTGCTGCCGGACATCCCAGCTCCACCCGCAACATGACCAGACGGCGTGCTGAGGAGGAACACAGAAATTGTGCCAGATGAATTTTGCCAAAGTGCTGTATCTCCAGCGAGCAACTGAATTTATTTTCAGCACTGGGTAATGTCGGGTTTAATTCATGGCAAGGGAACTTCGCAACTACATCTGCAGCCGGCGGTCTCTGGTTTGCCGGAGCGTTATATGACTTCAGGGTCTCCTGTCCACCGGGACATTTCTTGAAAATATTCTTGACCAGCGAACGAACGATCATGCCTTTAGATTCCGTAACTCCATCTCCACAGTTCTTCTTGTAGGCATCGTATGTAGTGCACTCGCAAGAAAGGTTGGCATCAAGCTCTACGTCAAGTTCGTACCCGTTAATGCACAGGCCTTCGAACTTGCCCAAGGCAACAATCTGTGGACCAGGACTGGGGTCGAGATCTTTGCCTTCAACGATCTTGGGAATAGGGTGGTGCGTGGAAATGCGAGACACAATCTTTTTCGCCGTAACCACATCCAGGATATTCAAATCTTCAATCGTAACGGAGGCCATTGTTGCAAAGCTGCCGTCAGTCTCGCTTTGGCTCCCGGTAACCACCGAATAAGCAGTCTTGAAAGATATGAGCTCCTTAAACCGAAAGCTTTCAACCCGCGAGGAGCCAAATCCTCCGTCAATGGGCAGCACGCTTGGCGCCTGCGTCTCCAAAATCGCTTCGAACGGCCGGGTTATTTTGCCGCCCAGCGCCATAGCGCTTGCGTTGTAGTAATGCACATATCTCTGTTTTTTTGGGTCAATCATTGTTTTGTTGTTCCTTCGTTCTTGGATTCAAAACTAAATGCATACTCGGCAATGTCGGTGCCGGTGTCCGAGGAGCTGTTCACAGCTCGATTGCCGCGGATGACCAAAACATATTTACCTGGCTGCAATAACGAGCCCGGCACGAGAAGCAGCACAGCGTCTTTTTTTGCCATCTCCGCCGTGACAGGTGCCGACCACTTTGTCGAGCCGGATTCAGACTGAATAATACATGTATAAGAAACAAAATCTGGGTTGGTCGGAATGTCCACGTAAAAAACAAAGGGTTGCTTTGGCCCGGCACTCACCACGAGAGAATTTGCTCCCCGGGAGCCCTGCTGGATAAACGAAAAGGACGCCAGCGCCTGCGGCGCACTGTTTTTCGCAAATTCACCCTTCAATCTCGGTATGGTCACAACATTTTGATAAATAAGTATTGCCAGGATGGCTGCCACTGCAGCAAAGGAATAAGCGGGGCGCATCCACGAAAGCCACCCGGAATAACCAGGGACTCGATTTGCCGCTGTGCTGAGAGATGAATCCTCCTGTAAAATCTCTTTGACATTCGCTACC
Organism: Terriglobales bacterium; assembly: GCA_035487355.1. Classification (NCBI taxonomy): domain Bacteria; kingdom Pseudomonadati; phylum Acidobacteriota; class Terriglobia; order Terriglobales; species Terriglobales bacterium. The sequence goes on from DATHMF010000111.1 coordinate 23,172, forward strand.
AGCACCGCTCCCGTCTTTATATCTTCTGCGCAGTCCGAACAGGTGAAATAGTGTTCTTCAAAGACTTCGCGCTGCTCGGGCGTGAGCTCTCCCAGCAAATAACTTTCGGTCAATTTCTTTGTCACCGCTTCAGTATGGTCCATAACCACATCCTGTTGAATGGTTGTTCATAATGTCAAAACGTTTCATTTATTCTTTGTATTCTCTCTGACCATGCTTTCTTACGATTGGCCGGCAAGATTGCCCCAAACCTCTTCACTTCCGTACTAATAGTCGTTTTCAAAGCTCAACCGCTTCATTACGAAAGTAACCATCAGCGTCCTTGTTCCTGTTTTGATCAAGGCCCGTCTTTCTTTTTGTTTTTGTTCAAAGCATCCCTGAAGCTCTGCTTGGCCCGGTGTAAAAGCACCCGCAAGTAGTCGCGATTCACGCCGAACTCGCGGCATACTTCGTCTTTGTGTCTTTCTTCTATAAAAAGCGCATACAGAATACGTCTATTTTTTTTAGGGAGCTGATCCAGAATTTGCCTCACCTGGCGCTGGGTCTGCTCGGTAACCAGCATTTCGTCCAGATTAACCCGCTTGTCGGGAGGATCCACAGGGTTATCTTCCAGGTATACGTCGCGCGAAGAACTGCGATAGTACTCCAAAAGCACATTGTTGCAAACGGAATTTACGAACGAACCCAGGCTGGCGGGGTTCCGGATTCCCCCTTCCTTGCGCAATGTGGTGAATACACGAGCGAATGTGTCCTGACAGAGGTCCTCAATGGCCTGCGGAGAACGCAAGCGGCTGCGCAGTTTGATGAGCAGAAGCTGCTTAAAATAGGTCACAAAATGATCACACGTGACCCCATCTCCAGCGCGTAGGCGTTGGAAATAGTCGTCGTCAAAGGATTGCAGCTCCAAACACCCCTCCCCATTAATTAAAGGTTAAAAGCACCGATTATAGCGGGCGCAGGTTACCGGCAAAAGATTCGAATTTGGCCAACAAACTCGGGTGTACTTCCGCGTCTGTCTCACGCTATTTACCGCACGTTAAGAAGAAATTGCGCGGACGACAAAAGGCAAGCTTCGTAAGACATTCGCCCTGAGCTCCCTGGCCATACAGGACTGGAAAGCTTAAGACAGGATTTTATCAATTTATTGAGATTTTTGGTTCCTAAACGGGAAAATTGTCTCAATTTTTCCTGAAATGAGAATTGCCGCGACCCTCCACACACTGCAGAATTTTCCTCTTTTTCGGCTAAGGATATGTCTTCTTCGTTCTTTTACCATTAAATTCCGGTAAAAATGCAAAAGTTATTGTTTACTTGAAGTGTAACTTCTGGCCGAATTTCCCAATCGCAACTGTCGCTGATACTGCTGCGTATATAGGGTGTAAACTCTCCCCATGCCACAACTTGGTCGCTTAATTCTGCCCGCCATTTTGTGGGCAACCACCTGCAGTTTTGTGCACGCACAGCAATCCGCCCAAACCCCGGAGCACGACTCAGAGGTGTTGAGCGGGCCGAGGGTCGAGGAGGTCAACCTCAAAGTAACCGTCACGAATCGAAGCGGGCAATTGGTAAAAGATCTGACTGCCGCCGACTTCACCGTTTACGAAGACGGTAAGCCCCAGAAGATCGACTATTTTAGGGCAGAAAATACACCCATAACTCTGGCCATTCTCGTAGACACATCGGCTTCCATGCTCCCGGCGCAGGCCGCTCTCCACCGGGCCGTGACCGGCTTGATTCAGGAGAGCAACTCCGGAAATGAGGTGGCGCTGATTAGCTTTAGCGATGAGCCCACGCTGGAGCAGGGATTCACCCGTAACACGGATCGCATCTACAGAGCGTTGGATCATCTGGTTTTTCGCGGCGACAGAACGTTGTACGACGCGGTGTTTATCACTACCGACGAATTGGGACCACGGCCCAGCCCGAAGAAAGTACTGGTAGTAATCACCGGTGGCGCTGACGCCAAGAGCCATAAGTCGGTGAGCGACATAATACAAAATCTAGAGCACCGCGATGATTGGATCATCTACGTGCTCGGCTTTCCCGGAAATAAACCCATGGAGCGCGACGCGCAGAGTGATCTGCAACGCTTATGCAACGCCACCGGCGGAGTTGCTTTGTTCCTTGACAGCGCCGACAAACTTGAAGAGTCGAGCCGGCAGATTGCGCAGGAGATCGGCCACCAGTACGACATCGGCTACACGCCTTCTAACCCGCTCAGCACGGGTGGCTATCGCAAAGTAAAAGTGGAAGCCCAAGCCCCCCGCCTTCAAGATCTGCAGGTCCGCACACGCAGCGGCTACTCCGCCGGCAAACGATAGAAACCCACCACTGTTCTGCACGGCCAAGTCTGAGCTTCTCTTATCCAAAAGCCTGACAAGTTAAGGGAAACTTTTATACTAACCTGGATGCTCATAAAATTTATCCCAATAGCTCCAATAACAAAGAGTTCTCCATGCTTGATATCATTCTGATATCAAAATCTTGCTTCCTCAGAAACTATAGGTCATCATTGGGCCAGGACGTGTGTCTAGCGTGAGCCAAATGCGAGCGCCGGATGAGCGCGAGCAGTGGGCGAGGGCGCAGCACCCCGAGCGGAGCCGAGGGGGCTGCGGAGCCCTTAG